>JAJZJQ010000015.1 GCA_021851065.1 Microcaldota archaeon | reverse complement strand
TTCCGATCTGCAATCCCGAACTTTATTCCAGGCACCGCGCCCATCACCGCTTCGTATATGTCCTCCGTAGTCTTTATGAAACCAGCATGGCCCACCATGACCTGGGTCTCGGCATCCTTCTCAATCTTTACTATCTTTATCTCAACCATGTGATCACGGCTTTAATCGCACTCTGTCTCTTGGGAACATGCAGCATTCCCTTATATTAGGCATTCCGGCAAGCTTCATGGTAAGCCTCTCAAGACCAAGGCTCCATCCCGCATGCGGAGGGGCACCCTGCCTGAATGCATTTAAGTAGAAGTCGAATTTGGCAGGATTTAAGCCATGTTCCTTCATGGATTTTATGAGAACATGCGGCAGATGTATACGCTGTGCACCGCTTGATATCTCAAGCCCCTTGTACAGCAAATCGTAGCTATTGCACACTTTCGGGTCGTCGCTGTTTGGCATGCTGTAGAAGGCCCTGACGCTTGCAGGGTACTCCCTGACCAGCACAAGATCGCCTAAAAGCCCGCAGAGTTTCTCCTCATGTTCCCTGCTAAGATCCTGCCCAAACTCTATGGCCTGGCCTTCTTCCCTTAGCAGCCCCACTGCCCCCTTATACGTTATGTCCTTTATTTTAGGCGTATCTAGCGTTATTCCTAACCGCTCAAGATCCGCAGCGTTTTGCTGCGATACATCCTCTATTATCCTCGTTGCAGTCTTCTTGAGAAGATCCATGGCGTCGTTATGGTCGGCAAAACCCATCTCAATATCCATCTGCGTAACTTCATTTAGATGATATACTGTGTTGTGCTTCTCTGCCCTGAATGCAGGCACAACCATAAATACCCTGTCCATGCCGCCTATCACTGCCAGCTGCTTGTATAGCTGTGGCGACTGCGCGAGGAACGCGTCGTTCTCGAAATACTGGACGTGGAAGAGATCCGCTCCCCCTTCTGTTGCAGCTTCTACAAGCGAAGGCGTGCGTATCTCTGCGAAGCCGTTTCTGGTCATTGTATTTCTGAACGAGTTCAGTATTGCGGACTGTATGTTGAATATTGATGTAGTTTCGAGTCTCCTGAGGTCTATGTGCCTATTGTCCAGCCTCACATCCATGTCTGCCGGAACCTTGCCGGTTACCTCGAACGGTATTGTGGATTCTAGGGGGTTCAGATTCTCTATCTCCGATGGTATTATCTCAAATCCGGCCCTGCTCTGTGCATTTTTCCTGACTTTCCCTCTGACCATGACAACGCTCTCTTTGGGCATGCCCATGGCCCTTATCACTTCGTCGGAGGACAATCCTTCCTTGCCCATTACCTGCGCTATGCCTGTGTGGTCCCTTAGCAGTATGAAGACTATCTTGCCTATGTTACGGACTTCGTGCACCCATCCTGCTATTACCACCTGCCTTCCGTCCATCTCTGCAGATAGCTCGGATATGTAGTGCGTGCGATATGAAGTTGCCAGAAAAACACCTATTATGAGTCTACATGAAAGCCTATAAATCTTGCCAGCCACATTATACCAGTGGGATTGTGCTGCGGGCAAAGGATGTCATGCAAAGGGGCATAGTTGGCGTGTCCAGGGGAACCAGCGTATATGCTGCGCTAAAGCTAATAAAAACTGCAAAGGTAAGTCTGATGCCCGTCCTAGATGGAAAGGTTCTGTGCGGGCTTGCAGTAGAGGAAGACCTGGCATCCTGCAGCGACGCGGAAGCCGAGGTCAAACACATTATGAGGGATCCGGTATTCGTCCAGGAGGACGACGACCTTGAACATGTATCTGACATCATGGTCCGGTACGCTATGCCACGGCTGCCTGTGGTCTACGATAAAGCAAGCATGGTCTGCGTTGGCATTATAACTTCCACTGACGTGGTCAGAGCATACAAGAAATAGGGGAAGTCACTGCCTGCCGAGTGTTATCTCTATTGAGCTTACCTTGGACCGCGTCCCGTCTTCGTTTGATATTTCCTCAGAACCTATGGCTATGTGGTTTACCCTGGCATCTGTGATGAATCTGTTTCGAGCAATCTCGGCTACATCTACGGCTCTTGATATCGAATTGCCTCTGGCACGTATCTTCACGCTCTTGACGCCATTGTTGAACTGCGTTACCACTGCGAGAACATAGTTCATCGGGGGCTTTTTGCCCACAAGTACCACGTTCTCAGGTATTGCACTCCCAGCTACTGCCGCCTGTTCGCCATTGTATTGCTGTTCTTCTTCCATATTGCCACCATGTTGCTTATGCTATGCGTAGCCTATTTTGCGCTGCGGCTATATAAATCTTGCCAAATACTAGGTAATCATGGGGCGTATTGAGCCTATGCACCCATGGCAGCAAATCTTAAAACGCAGATCGGCGGGAGGAATAAATGATAATAAAGGCATCACAGGCCAGCGTGAAGAAAGTGGGGCCAATGGAGATCAGGGAGTATGGGCTGGGGCAGATGTTTAGCGGGGCACTGGTAACGATAAACGGCGAGCACGGCGCAGTTAGATGCAAGAATGAGGACAGGATATATCTAATACTGTCTGGGAAAGGCGTTTTTACCATAGCCGGCGAGCAGCAGACGGTGTCACCTGATGACGTGGTGTTCGTGCCCAAGATGACCCCCTATAATATTAAGGGAAATTTCAAGTATTTCCTGGTGTGCTCACCGCAGTTCAAAGCGGATGACGACGAATGGATTGGCGCAAACCAAAATTCGTCACGGCAATAGGCTCTGCCCAGGATTCTTCCACGGCAGAGTTGGCTAGCAGCTACTATCAACTATGACACTGCCTATTTGGAATACTTTTAATAACCTTTGGGAAAGAGTTTAAGTAATGGCTAATGCTAGTGGATCTGGGCGTTCTGGAATCAGTGCAGATATAAAGGAATTCGTCAAGTCTGTTTACATAATAAAGGCTCCATCTTATGGAAACAGTTTTTTCTATTCGTTAGGCTTCCTGCTGCTTACCTGTTTTGCTGTTCTTGTTGTAACCGGCATTATAATGGTATTTTTTGGGCCGTTCTGGTGGGATACCAATCCAGCAGGGGTATTCATAAGGAGCATACACCTGTGGGCAGCCCAGGCAATGACTGTTATACTCGTATTGCATCTCCTTACCATCGTCTCAACATCGGCATACAGGAAAAAGAAACTCATCTGGATGCTAGGAGCTGTGATGTTCTTCTTGGTCCTCCTTCAGGTTGCATTTGGTGTAGTTGTCAGAGGCGATTTTGTGTCGCAGTGGAATGCGCTGTCCGCTGCAGACCTGTGGAACGGGATGTATCTTGGTTATTGGATAAATCCAATAAACTGGGGCGCAGTATATGGATGGCATATAGCAATAGTCCCGATAGTTCTCCTGGTGCTTATGGGCACGCACTATCTTATGGTCAGGTCAAAAGGGATATCTAAGCCGTATAGAAATGACATACCCTATCGCATGGTGGAAATTGACCATCGAAAGATGTACATGCGTGCAATAATGCTTGTAGCCCTGATTCTTGCATTTGCATTTCTGTTCAGGGCACAGTACGTAGCACCTATGACTATCCAGAGGGCAACCGTTATGAACTCGAGCGCCGTTGCAGTAACACTTCTAAACGAATTCAACTATAGCTCTGGCACTGCCACGTATATGGATTCCATAGACCCATACCATTACAGCACAAGGCAGGTTTATGTAACTGTCCCTTACGACAAATATCTTCAGATCACCAATGGCACAAACTACGAGGCCCAGTTTCTGGAAGAGCCCCGTTCTGTCCAGACCATTCAGCTTGCAGATGCGTTCAGCTACTTCTCAGCCAACAGCACATACAACACCACTGCGAACGCAACCAATCCGCTCATACCGATGGTATCTTCCCTCCTTAAGATGGCGCGCAGCGGAACATACGATTCAGTTATTAATGGTGAAGCTGGGAGCTATCTCGACACCACATACCAGCTAAGGTTCTTGTCGGACACTGGGGAGATGTATGCGCTTGCTGCAAAAGATAAGCTGCTGCCGCAGGACTGGGGAATAGTGAAGGGGGGAACTAGCTGGTGGCCACCTGGGGTCTGGCTTGGAGGGGCATACAACTGGCTCGAGGTATATGTGCTCGGCAATGACCCGAACCAGGACAGGGATGGCGGATTTATTGCGGAGATTGCACTTATACTGTTCATAGCGTTTCCCTTCATACCTTACGCCAATGAATTGCCCGACAAACTCAAGATGTACAAGATCGTATGGAACAGATTCACAATCCCTGAGCTTAGAAGAAAGAAAAAAAGGAACAGGAGATGAGGGTAGGCGCAGTGCCGCATCATGCCAGACTAAGCACTTTGCGCTCCGCCGGCAATAGCGTATTTAGGACCGCTACGGTATCGGCTTATGAATTTGCATCTGGTAGCCATTGCTACTATTCCAACCTCTTTATGATGTCACAATACGCAAGAATAAGGATTATTCATTTTTGTTGTATAATTAATATAGCGGCGAAGGTATGAAGAAGGCAGATCTAGACGTTGAACAGAGACAGGTAACTGTTAAACTAGAAAAGGTTGCTAAACTCCTCGATGAAGTGTTAGAAAAGCTGGATGAAAGGAACATAGCCGTAAGTCCTGCTCTACAGAAGAAGCTTGTAGCTAGATGGAAGGCTATAGATAGTGGAAAGGTAAAGCTGCATCATTATAGGATTTTGGCCGCGTTTGATAGAACATTAGGCTAATCCTGTAGAGATGGTTTGATGCCATGCGAACCTATTTTTACCGATGACTTCAGAGACTAACTTGCATGGAGAAAGAAGAAGGATTGGGCAACGTATAATAGAATAATGAAGAAGCTGGCTGAAATACTAGATAATCCAGAAATAGGAAAACCTTTAGGCAACGTACTTACGGGCAAAAGAAGAGTTCATATTGGTCATTTTGTTATATCGTATAGAATAGGAAGTACTACAGTTACCTTTGATGGATTCGAGCATCATGACGATGCTTATTGAAAGCTATTCAGGGTTTGTATCCTTGCTTGATTAAATCAGTTATAGTAACCATAAGTGGTTGTGGGAGTTTGCCCCATTCGTACCAATCCCAACCATCGCATTTAGTAGGTTCCATTACTTTTGGTTCTCCTACGCATTCAGAACGCATAAAAATAGTTATATAATGTTTGCCTTCTTTCTCGAAAATATCATTAGTAACCGCTACAAACTTTGAATGCGATACTTGCATGCCAGTCTCTTCTTCTACTTCTCTCTTTGCACAACTTTCCCAAGATTCACCAAACTCTAAATGTCCTCCAGGAAATGCATATGCTCCGGTAGCGTGTGTGCCTTTGCGTCTACCTAACAATACCTTGCCATCTCTGATTATAATTACACCAACTCCTACTTTCGGGCGTTTTTCATCCATAATAGGTTATTACTAAGGAATAACTAAATAACTTATTCTAGTCTCTTATTCCCCAAATAAGCGAACATGTCTAAAGCCTTCCTAGAAAGTGTAAACACTTATTCTAGCCTCTTTATGATGTGATAGCCGAACAGAAGCTTGTCGTCGTAGAAGGCTAAAAGTGCTATATTGCTGTCCGGTTATGTATTTATAAAATGATCAACTATCGGATTTATTAAATTGGGCTTAACCTGGATAAGCTTTAACTGAAGGCACTTTGTTTCCATATGCCGCGTCTAATGTGATAGTTTCAGCTTGCCTGCAAGCGTCATATATGCTCTCCTGAACAGCCTTTGCTGCAGCATGCCCAATTATGTCAGTAGCAAGAGTAGGCCATCCATTCCTAGCTACACTCTTCCCGAGTGAAGAAAGTGGTGATTTTACCTCTTTTGTTGAGAAAACAAAGACAGTATCTCCATCCAATGAAGTATTTACTGGACTTACGGCGCGAACATGTCCCTGTGATGCCATATGGGCAACAGTTTCGTAATTAGCATATTCTTCAAGATCAACATTAATGCCAACAATAGAGATAGTGGTGTTCTGTTCGCTACCTGTAAAAACCTCTGATGTTTTATCAAAACTGCGAAACTTTGGGTTCTTAGCGTCATGTCTATTTCCAGCCAATACTTTTCCATCTTGTAGTATAACATTGCCCAGCGCATTTACTACGGATAAAGCACATACCATTACACCATTACCTAAATCTACTCTGGATGAACCGACTCCTGCCTTCATATTCAACATCTTGAACTCTTTTGTGTAAGAGAACTTCCCAACAGAAGTTCCTGTTCCAGCACCTACATTACCGCTTTCTACTGGTTTGTTGGTCGCATTCTGAGCAGCTTCTCTCCCGTAAGCAGGATCATACTGGGCAAGTCTTATACCAAGATCATAAACAATAGCTCCACTTATGGCTGGCCTTATCGTTTTACCATCCTTCGCTCCAAGCTTATGCTCTATCATATAGCTCATTATGTCTGAAGCAGAAGCCAATCCCAAGAGACTACCACCAGCTATAAAGAGTCCATTTCTCGCAGACCAAGACTTTCCTGCTCTAATATTCTCAGTGCTAAAGGTTCCTGGAGCACCACCATAAGACTTGTACGCTACAGGATATAAATCGTCAAATAGAACTACAGTACAGCCAGTAAGCTTATCCTTGTGAGTTGAATGGCCTACTCTTACACCCTTCAAAGCAGTAAGTGTATTGTTCATGCTACTAAATACAAGACTAAAGCTTTATACTTTATCACTCTGACAGTATAGCGCAATAAGTTTCTGAATTTTCATAAACACTTATTCCAACCTCTTTATGATGTGATAGCCGAACTGTGTCTTGACAAGGCCAGATACGTGCCCTTTCTCCAGTGCAAACGCCGCATCCTCAAATGGCTTTACCATAACGCCCCTCTTAAAGAAGCCCAGATCTCCGCCCCTTTTTCTCGATCCGTCAATTGAGTACTGCTCTGCCATCTTGGCAAAGGATTCCCCGCCCTGTATCTTGGCAAGTATCTCCTTGGCAAGCGACTCTTTTTGCACCAGTATGTGCGCGCATCTTATCTCGTTTGACATTGTATCACTATAATCTATTCCTCCCTCCATCTTGACTTCTTAACGGCTACAAAACCTATGATGATTGTTATCGCTATTACGACTATCCAGTCAGCTGCTGCAGACAGGCTGCTAAGCTCAAGGAAGCCCGAAGCTCCCTGGATTATCTCTGCAGCATAGGTCGCAGGGGAGAGGTAGGCCACGTAGCGAAATGGCATTGGTATATACGTTATGGGGTAGTAGACCGGGGGAAGCGCAGATAGTATTGTTGATATTATGCTAGTGTAAGCCCAGCTCTCCATCACATCTGAGGTGAATGTGGATATGAAGAATCCAAGGCATGTCGAGAAGGCGAACATTGCCAGCATCACTGCTATGAGTATCAGCCATGCCAGAGCGGTAAGATGTGTGAATAGTATTGCAAGCACTGCAAGAACAACTATTGCCGGTATCGAGTATACGAGCTCAGAGATGGCCATTCCAAACAGGTACATGCCGGCGCCTGTTGGAGACGCAACAACCATGTCCTGCAGCTTGAAGTCGTTTTTCAGGTGTGACAGGTCTGTCTGCAGGCTCATACCGCTTGTTATCATAGTCATTATGAGCCCTCCCTCTATGGCGACGGTGAGAAGCGTCCCGTGGCTAACGAAGAATATGACTACAAGTATGGAGAAGGGGGTAAGGAACATGCTAACCATCATCGCAGGATAGTTGCCAAGTGCGTATATCGAGTTGGCAAGGATCGAGGCCCAGAACTGGCTAATACCGCTCCTTTTCATCGCCATAACTCTCTTCCTCAAGGGGTTTCTTCACTATGTAGTAGAATATGTCATCAAGGGATAACGGGTTCATGGAGAACCTCACGCCTTTCTTTATCAATTCCCGCGATATGCGGTTTGCCTCATCCTCTGTAGTCACTATCTGCTGGAAGCCATCGACTCCCTTTATCATGTTGCCTTTGCGCGGTTTTGCCACGCTGTAGTCCGATAGTATCTTTATGCTGTAGGGGTACTTCACCTTGCCCCTTAACTCATCAAGGGTTCCAAGGGCCATGAGTCTGCCGTTCTCCAGTATCCCTATGCGGTCTGCCAGCCGCTCCGCTTCCTCCAGGTAGTGCGTAGTTAAGAATATGAAATGGTCCTTCTTGAGTCTTGAAAGCGTATCCCAAAGCTCGCTCCTTGAAAGCGGATCCAGACCGGTTGTTGGCTCATCGAGGAAGATCACGCTGGCCTCCGACGCCATAACGGTTGCTACCAGCACCTTCCTCTTGGTGCCGCCCGATAATTTCCTGCTTGCTGTATCCATGAATCTTGATATGCCCAGCTTCCTTGCTGCCTCGTCCGCTTTGCGCCTGGCGTCACCATGACCATAGCCACGCCATAGAAGATATGAGAATATGAACTGCCTTGGTGTGAGCCAGTTTATTGCCCTGGCTTCCTGGGGCACCGAGGCGATAATCTCTCTTAGACTCCCTGCTCCCGACATCACATCAATTCCGTTTATGCTAGCAGAGCCCGACGTTGGGGAGAGCTGTGTGGCGAGTATCCGTGTAAGAGTGGTTTTCCCGGCACCATTTCTGCCTATTAGTGCAAATATCCCTGCGGCGGGCACCGAGAAATTGACATCTCTCAAGGCATATCCGTCACCCTCGTACTTCTTGGATATGTGCTTGCAGGTGAGCATCTGCATAATGAACAATAGGTAATGGCACGGTATTTTTATAAAGGCTGGTGTAAATGCAAAACTGGTGCTGCGCTGTATGCGATGCGCGCCCTGCAATGCCCAGTCAATTTCTGCACGCCGCCGGAAAATCAAGTGTAATATATGGTTATGGTGAGGGGACCGTAGAAGTTCACGTTTGGCGCCCTCATATTGATCTGCAGCATTGCCTGCGAATTTGGCGGAAGACTTAGCGGGAGGTTTGGCACTGTGGACATCACTGCAAATCCAGGTGTGTTTACGGTCACTCCTTTTACTGTCATTGGGCACATGGTGCTCGAAATCGGGTAATTGAGATAAAATATCTGGCTGCCATTAAGGATCTTCGACTGGCTACCATCAACATACGTATAGGATGCATATGTGCAGTTTACTCCATTCTGTATCTGGCTGCCCTGGAACACGTACTGGACGTTTATGTCATAGAACTGCACTACTGCCGGGATGGTTGTTGTTACCGGAACAGTGGAATGCGGTCCTGTGTATATAGTTGTAGTGCCCTTCGATGATTGGTGCCCAAGCGTACCCAGATAATACACTAGACCAATGGCAGCTATTACCGCTACAACCACTGCTATTATTGCCCCCTTTTCCATCTAAGCATGACCTCTTGATAAATCCTACCTGGGGCATTGTCATATAAAAAGGTGACGGATTATGCTTAAAAAGCAATTGGAATGATTCTACTTCGTCGGCACCCATCTATGTGCCAGACATGTTATACGTTTTATATATCTGCGCGCAGATTAGCCATTCATGGAGGACCGATTCAACTTTAGGGAAGCGGAGAAGAGGCTTTGCGAGTTCTGGGAGAAGGAGGGGGTGTACAAGTTCTACGGCAATTCGAAGAAACCCATCTACGCCATAGATACCCCTCCTCCAACAATGTCCGGGCTCATACATCTGGGCCATGCATTCTCTTACTCCCAGGCAGATTTCGTGGCGCGCTACAAGAGGATGAAGGGTTTTGAGGTTTTCTATCCGTTCGGCTTCGATAACAACGGATTGCCCACCGAGCTGCTTGTGGAGAAGGTAAATAACACAACAGCTGAGAAGGTTGGGCGGGATGCCTTCGTCAAAATGGTTGAGATCGAGACAGCAAAACTCGCAGGGATATACAAGGAGGTGTGGAAATCCATTGGCATATCTGTTGACTGGTCGCTGCTTTACACAACTATAAGCGCAGATGTTCAAAAAATCTCGCAGAAGTCATTTATCGACCTGTATAACATGGGCAGAGCATACCGTAAGGAAACCCCAACGATATGGTGCCCGAAGGATAGCACTGCCCTTTCGCAGATGGAACTTAAGGACAAGACGCTAAAGTCCAGGTTCGTTGACATACAATTTGAAGAAGGCATTGTAATAGCCACCACAAGGCCCGAGATGCTTCCTGCGTGCGTTGCCATATTCATAAATCCGGATGACAAACGTGCAGGGGATCTTGTAGGAAGGAAGGTAGGGGTGCCAATCTTCGGGCAGCAGGTAAGCATAATGGCCGATAGAAGAGTGGACCCGGAGAAGGGAACAGGGTTAGTCATGTGCTGCACGTTCGGAGATCTGACAGACATAGAATGGTACAAGGCATATCACCTGGAACTTAGGGTAGTTATTGATAATCATGGGAGGATGTTGCCAGAATACTTCCACGGCAAGAAGATAAAAGAGGCAAGGGAGCAGGTTATAGCTGATCTTAAAGAAAAGGGATACGTCGTTGGCGAGAAGGAGATAGAGCATGCAGTAAATGTACATGAAAGGTGCAATACGGAGATAGAGTTCATAGTGAAGAAGCAGTGGTTCATAAGGTATCTTGACCTTAAGAGCAAGCTGCTTGAGCTGGGAAGGCAGCTTAACTGGCACCCTGCCCACATGATAGCAAGGTACGAGAACTGGGTAAACGGGCTGCAGTGGGATTGGTCTATATCCAGGCAGAGGTATTACGGAATACCTTTCCCGGTGTGGTACTGCATCCAGTGCGACGAGCCTGTATTCGCGCGGCAGGAGCAGCTACCTGTCAATCCTCTTGTTCACAGGCCTTCGGGCAAGTGCCCAAAATGCGCAGGAACAGAAGTAGTTCCCGAAGAGGATATACTTGACACCTGGGCTACATCGTCACTCACGCCACTCATAAATGCCAATTGGGCATCCAATGAAAACAGTATGGATAGCGTATATCCAATGGCGCTCAGACCCCAGGCACACGATATCATATCATTCTGGTTGTTCACCACTGTCGTGAAGTGCTACCTCCACACCGGAAAACTGCCGTGGAAGGATGTTCTCATATCAGGCCATGGTCTTGATTCGAAGGGCATGCCCATGCACAAATCAGCAGGCAACATAATAGAGCCCAGGGTAGTGATAGAGCAGTATGGTGCAGATCCGCTCAGGCATTGGGCAAGCCTGTCAAGGCTAGGTGACGATGCATCGTTTCAGGAGAAAGACGTCATAACCGGAGCAAGGCTTGTAAACAAACTATGGAATGCTGCAAAATTCGTTGAGAAGAACAGGGAACAGGAGGAGGCTGAGAGCAGCAATTTGCTTGACAGATGGATAGCATCGAAGGCAATAGCCACGGCAGCTGCGGCGGCTGAGATGTTCGATGATTACAATTATGCCGGTGCCAAGAGGCTGATTGATGAGTTCTTCTGGTTCTTCTCGGATAACTATCTCGAGTTCATAAAACACAGGACGTACCGGGGTGACAAGAGCCCTAACCGCACCCTAAACTCGGTATTCCTTGACATACTTAAGATGATGGCGCCGTTCATGCCGTATGTAACCGAAGAGTTATACCAGCAGCTCTACAGGGCGCCAGGCAAAGCGGTGTCAATACACGCTTCAAGATGGCCCGATGCCCAGGAAGCCAGAATAGACCGCGATTCCCTTGCAAAAGGAGATGAGGCGTGCAGGATAATAGCATACATAAGGCAGTGGAAGCACGACAATAAGATGGCCCTGAACGCAGAGCTTCAAAGCGTCACGCTTAGCAAGGACCTAGGAAGCCTTTCAGCAGACATAAAAGGCTCAATGAATATAAAGGAGCTGAAGATAGGGAACGGGAATGACTCTGTTCCTGAGACTGACGTTAAGATAACATTGGTGCGCTGAGGATTATTGCCTCGCTAATCCAACTGCAGTGCCACGATTCCTGTTATCGCAGGCAGTATCATCACGAAGAGGCTGCATTGGAGCTTGCTGCAGGCTGGTGCAGCGAGTCCCTCCTGTCTTCCTTGCCCCTTGTAAACGAGACTACGCCTGCTATTATCAGCAGCACTATCATCGCCACAAATGACAGTTTCATGCCTGTTATGAAACTTCCTGCAAGGCCGCCTATTATCTTTGATGTTCCCACGAATATCTGGAATGCCTCACTTCGCGGAATCGACAGCGAAGCTACGACGAACACAACTATGAAGCTGCCCATCATACCCATGCTTGCGAAGAGACGCAGCAATCCTGAAGCCACTCCAAATCTCTGCTGCTCTGTATGTGCCATTACTGCACTGCTGTTGGCAGGCCAGAACATCGCCCCTCCCACCCCTGTTATAAGAGATCCTAGTATGACTATGAATATGGACGAAGATGGTCCAAGGGCCATATACACAATTATGCCAAGTACCTGCAGGGCTATTCCTGCAGTTGCTATAAGCCTTGCCCCATACTTGTCTGATTTCCTGCCCATGAACGGGGCGACTATTCCGCTAACTACGTATCCAGGTATCAGAAGCAAAGATGCGTAGAAGGGCGTGAAGCCGCGCACTCCCTGGAGATACATGATCAGCATGAATACCGCTCCGAGGAAGCCTAGTCCTTGGAGGAATGATGCGAGCATCGAGTTCCTGAACACGGGATTGGAGAACATATCGAAATGTATGGTTGGGCTCTTCACCTTCTTCTCTATCAGATAGAAGGCTATGCCAAGTATTATGCCTACAACGACCAGTGCAATGGCGAATGTGCTTACCCCTGAAGATGCGATGTCTATGCCACCGTAGAGCAACGCAGACGTAGCTGCTGCCAGTGCAAGCATGCCAGGCAGGTCCAGCTTGGTCTTGTATCTCTGCTTGTCAACTATGTAACGCATGCCAAGGGAGAGTGCTACTATCCCTATGGGGACGTTTATGAAGAAGATATACTGCCACCCTATGAATGTGGTTATGAAGCCGCCCAGAACTATGCCAAGTATGGATCCTACATTGAATGCCATTGCAGTGAAGCCGAACGCCCTACCTATCCTGTGGCGCTCAAAGGTATCCGCTATTACGGCGCCGCTTGTGGCAGAGATCATGGCGCCTCCAAGGCCTTGCACGGCCCTAAATACTATAAGAAGCACGTCGCTGGGAGCTATCCCGCACAAGAAAGAGGCTATGGTGAAAACAGCAAGCCCGGCATTGAATATCCTGCTTCTTCCGTATATGTCGCCTATCTTTCCAAACTGGGTAGTGGCAACTGCACTAACCAGCATGTAGATCAGTATTACCCATATTATTGTTGCCAGGTTTGAATGCAGGGAAGAGACTATGGAAGGAAATGCCAGCAGTACAATTGTGGAGTCTATGGCAGCCATAAGCACTCCCACAAGTATTACTGCAAGTATGATATTTTCATGCACGGGTTTCTTGTCTACCATGGAAATCAGCATTGTCAATAGAAATATTTGCAATAGTCTTTGGACTGTAGCAAGCCATTAGCTGCCACTGGGAAGAATAACAATTATAGGATGTCCTAGTATTTATAAAGGTTGCCTGGAGAACTTATTACCGAGTTATACCAGGCCTTCTCAGGCCTCGGTTACAGGGAGAACGCATGCCAGACATGCACATATGCTATCACTGCAACTGCCGCGGCCTTTGTAGACACGATCCTTAATTATCCAGTCATATGTGGCTGGCTACTGCTGACGCTACCTCTATAGCATTGGAGCTGCTGCCCAGCGGCTGGGCCATTGACACAAATGCGGTGGTATTGCCTTTGAATCCGAGTATCCTTATGTAATTGGTCATAGTATTTGTCCCATACTGTGCCGCATCATACGATGAATAAGAATAGGTCATGTTGTACAGGGTAATATTTGTCTGCGCATTTACATCGGAGAGATTGGCGTTGGACCTAAGGCTCGTGAGATTGAATACGTCACTGTAGAGGTTTAGCCCTTCGGCGTACACCTTCTGCGGGCTATTGCTTTCAAGCAGCAGCTCCTGCAATATTCCAGTTGATTCGCGTACTCCGCTTACATTTACCGTTGCATGAGAATCATAGGAGATTATGTGCTCCGAGGTAATTGTATATCCAATGTTGTTTGGCATAAGGCCTGAGAGCGTAGTGTTCAGCTGCGAGCTATTTGTTGCAGCATATGCAGTATGATTTGAAGGGCCCAGCAGGCTGTTTGCCTCAGTAGGGGTTATGAAACCATGATAATCGCTAACATTGATCGGAGTAGGGTATGCATAGCTTATGCTCGATGGAGGAGGGGTTGTGGTAAGCACTGACAGGTTCCGTGCATTTACGCTTGTTGTAGCAGAAGTCTTGCTGTTAGAGCCTGCATTAACACCAAAGCTGTATGACACAAAAGCTACAATTACCACCACAGCAAAGGCAGTAATCAAAAACAGCATGTTTCGCTGTACGCGGATCGGGCCTTTTGGGATATTGCCTGATTCCGCACGGCTATGGGCGGATTGCTGTGCATGTCCTGCGCTATTGCTTTCCTCTGGCATGTAAAACACATATTTACTTTAATGCATTAAGTTAAAAAGCGTTTCATTCATTTCGCCGTTGGGGGATCTGGGATGACTGCTGTGCGTGAAGAGTAGCCCCAGAGCCCAAAACCACATATTATTAAAAATTCGGTTTGATAGAATTAAGATATGGGAGACGATATTCAGAGAATCTCTGTTTCTGGTTCCGGGCCCTTGCCTGAAAGCCCAAGAAGCGCATTGCCATATGCGGGTGCAATTGCCATAGTCCTACTTGTGGTGGGCTCTGGTTATTACTTCCTGGCCATCCACGGCGGCCTGCAGCCCGTCAATACTCAAAACCCCACCACTGCGCAACAGGGCGGGCATGGTACCACAACCGCACTGCAGACCACCACAGCTACTCAAAATTCGAGTTCTGCTGAACAGAATTCGACCGTGCCGTTCACAGTGATTAAGAGCAACTATATCTCAAAAACCCAGGCGCAAGAGCTGTTAGGCCCTGGCGGCGCGTACCAGTCAGGAGAACTGGCGCAGATTTTCCTCGAAGAGCTAGGTGGGCGCTATGGCCTTATAGGTGGCAACAATATGTCATATATCATTTCTTCTCCAAATCATTCTGCGCTTAATGAGTATGCGCTCGCAGCCAGAAATGCTACAAACTTATATCCCCTGTTACTCAGAGCATATGTCATGTCAAACAGCATCTTTACACTCAATTACAGCCACCTAAACGCCAGCGGAGTAGACAGGAATATAACTGTGAGGTTCAATGAGACCTCAAATGGCATGACTTATTCTTATTCATCGTTTTTGACACAACAGCCCAATGCAACAAGACCATCCCAGATAGTTCTGCTTATAGGTACAAAAAACAACCAGATTGCAATGGTAAACCTCGATACAAATTCAACTCCTGTGAGCACCATTGAACTGGCAAGTAGCGTGTCGTCGCAGTTAACCTAGCTGCGCCAAATGGCATGGCATAAGACTAGCGCGTTTCAGCGGTTTTATGGCGCAGTGCCTTAATCGAAAAGCTTAAGCCTTGGCACTTTCTTGTATTTTATCTCAACTATTATGTAATATATCACAAGGAGCAGAAGAATTATGGTTATCCCAAAAGCGAGGCTGTTTCCAGGAAGGCCAAACAGAAGAACGATGCAGACCACTATGCTCAGTATGCTAAGGAACGGGTAATATGGGGAACTGAATTTCCGCGTTATGTTTCTTCTTCGCATGTTTATAAGTGCAAAACATGCCATTGCCCAGGAGACTATTATGCCAAAATTGCTTATTGACAATATCACATATATGTTCCCAGCGAATAGAAGCGTTATTGACAGAAGTGCGGATATCCAGATCCCACTGGTTGCAACGCCCTTCTCTTTGTCATACAGCCTCGATATCCTAGGCAGAAGATTGTCATGCCCTATCTCATATACCAGTCTCGAGGAGGTGAATACCAACATTATCAGCGCAGCTGCTATTGAAAAGAGTATACCTGCACCAATGGCAAGCTCGATGACGCGTGGTGCGTTTACGTAACTCAGTGCATAAATAAGCGGGTTTGCTGATATCGCGTGCGGTACTGCGATGAGTGCGATTAGCCCCATGGTAACTGCTACATATGCAATTGCACCCAGCAAGATAGAAACGGCCATTATCTTCGCGGCTCCCTTTCCATCCTCTTTTATGTTGTCCGCCAAGGTTACCATTATCTGAAAGCTTGAATAGGCAAATACTATGGCAGTAGTTGCTTGGAGGAATGTGCCTGCGCCGCCGTTTCCAGCATAAGTCAAGACTGCTGCTATGGTGCCTTTATTGATGCCGTAGGAAAATGAAAAAATGCAAAATATCGCAGCACTAAGAAGAGCAACAGTCACAAGTATCCGTGTAAGCCCTGATGTCTTCCTGAGACCATACATGTTTACTACTGAAATTGCGATTATTGAAAGAACAGCAACGGCAATCTGCAGCGGCTCATTGCTTATCCCAAGCATAGACAGCAAGTATCCTGAGAAGCCCAGCGCTATCACAGATGTCATGGCGCAATATGCCAGATATAGTAGTGCCCCAGTTATGAATCCAAGCTCGCTTCCAAAAGACTTGGTGACATATGAATATGCACCGCCTTTGGAATGCGGCATTGTGGAACTAAGTTCGCCCAGCTGCAATGCTATTATTATGGCAAAAACCCCTACAAGTATGTACGCAACTATAGAAAGGGAGCCGATCTGGGCTATGGGAACTCCGGTGAATACGAATAACGTATCACTGATTATTGCCCCTAGGCATAAGGCTATTGCCACAGTATTGCTTAGTTTGTACCCCAAGTAACGCCCCTAGAATGATTGATTGGAAACTAATATTAAGTCTTATGCATGAGATGGCAGGCGTAGAGTCGACATGGTTGGGACATTAAGTAATCAAGTTGCCTATTACACTAGAATTTTTAGTAAATAAGCAGGATTCTTAATGCCCTTGTCGACTTAAGCTACTGCAGGGAGGCAGGGGATGCCGATGTAAATGCACCTGTAAAACCCCCACATTTGCTGGTAAAAACCGTTTTTAATGGCCGCTAGTATTTAATATCTATAATTTCTATAGTCCATTATGGAAATTGGGTTCTCCAGAAGCAACATAACGCTTAATCATAAAGAAATAACCACTTTAGACAAATTAGTCATTAACTTCATCGAGGCTATGGGCGATGTTGGTTACGTAATAGTTAGCGGCTACATAGCAATCTTTTTCGGAAGGATAAGAGGCACGGAAGACATTGACATACTACTAAACAAAATGGACATAAAACAAATTCAAGAATTACATTGGAGGCTTCTCAAAAGCGGATTTGAACCGGTAAATAATGTAGAAGATGCTAAAGAGGCATATGAACTGCTTTCTGAAGGATCGTCCCTGAGGTACGCTGAGAAAGGGACTTGGGCGCCAAACTTCGAACTAAAGTTCGTCAAGAAGCCTCTTGATAGGCATACTATGGACAACAAGATGAAAGTTACATTTAACGACAAATACTCAATTTACACATCCCCAATAGAACTACAAATTGCATTCAAGTTGTGGTTAGGGAGCGATAAGGATTACGAAGACGCACGATACATTTATAATATTTTTAAGGCGTATATTGATACAGATAGATTAACTGGATTTATATCAGAACTTCGCGTAAAGAAAGAGATAGTAAGGAAAGTATTAGGCGAATTAGATGAAGCAAAATAGCATTCTAAATGGTTTGAAGGAAGCAAAAGAGGTTAATCTTAGAAACAATTTCAAGTACATCGATGCATATTCTGCTTATGTAATAAAGACAGATAACAAGACCTGGAGTAGGGGGCAGAAAAGATTTCTAGATATTTTATACACTAAAAAAAGAAGGTCAAAGAAAATACAGGTTTGATTCCATTAAACTGAAAAGGTGGGGAATTGAACCCAGCAATTTTGCCGAGGAAATTAGTTTTTATTCAAAAGTACATCTGATGACAAATTCTGGTAGCGGGGGCACAGAGAGGTTACTGAACCGAGTAGATTGCCAGAAATATACATTTAATAAGATACCTACATCATAATTTCATGGACGAACTACATGCTTATAGGAAACTAGCTAAATATTATGATGTGATATACTCCTTTAAGAATTATAAGAAAGAATCCAATGATATAACTCGTCTAATTTCCAAGTATAAGAAGAGCAAAGGAAATATGCTATTAGATGTAGGTTGTGGAACAGGTAAGCATATACAGTATTTGAAGCTGAAGTACAAATGTGCTGGTACTGATTTAAATGGAGAAATGCTTGCTATAGCCAGAAAGAACATAAAGGGTGTTGAATTCAAGCGGCGCAATATGATGAATCTTAACTTAAACGAAAGATTTGATGTTATAACATGCCTCTTCAGTGCCATAGGATATCTCAAGACTTCTGATCAGTTAAAGAGAACCTTCGGAGGTTTTTATCGACATCTTAATCCAGGTGGCATCTGCATAATAGACGCTTGGTTTGATAAGTCACGTTGGCATGTCGGCTCTGTTCACATGAGAGCATATGACTATGCTGGTTTGAAGATTGCACGGATAGGCTATTCTTCTATACACGGAAATATGTCTGTGTTAGACGAGCACTATGTAATAGCTGAGAAGAACAAAGGAGTTACCGATGTTGCTGATAAGAGCGAGTTACGACTTACGGAAAGAAAAGAGTTCATAAGATTACTAAAGGATGTCGGATTCAGTCCTATCTTACTAAAAGGGGCCATTATGGGAAGAGACAGGTATGTTGGAATCAAGCAGTAAATAAGCGAGAGTCTATACATCCTTGTCGACGTAAGCGACCGTATGGAGGCACAGGACATTCTCGTATGGGTTCAGTTTGTACAATGTATATCGTTGTATGGCTTGTATGGTGTTGTATGACTTGTATACTTATGGCTTAAGTTTCTTTATGGCATGTATCGCTATAGGGTCTAAGATAACGTACCTATCATCTTGCTCTTTTTCCACAATTCCAAGTTTTAGTAAAGCCTGCAATAATGAGTTTAATACGGTGTCTGACACGCCACCAGCCTTAGACTCAACATAAGTTTTAATGACACTCCACGTGTTAAATCCCTCTACAATTGCCCTAAGTATATAGGTGTACCTCTTTCTAGAACGCGCTATTAACGTTTCAATTTCTTTTAGAGTGAGTTCTGAACCATCCTTAAACACCTGCTCGATTGCCTTCTTATGTTCCAAATTCTTTATGGTCCTGAAGTATCCGTAGTATGTTAGCCACCCACTTATCCCATCCAGATTCTTTATCGTGTCTTCCAATTCGTCATTGCTTATATTTTTGCCAGCTTCTTTAAATCCTTGTCTGAGGAAAGCCACTCTTTCCTCCTTTGTAAATCTTTTCAGATATATCTCATTCCTGAACCTTCCGTATAATGGAGCTTCTACATCTTCGTATCTCAAGAACTCTTTTAACATTCCCGCTTCGCTTCCAGTAAGGATAAAGGTTATGTTTGAGAGATTGTCCACTCCCCACGCAATTATGCCATCATAGCGTACTTTGCCCCCATATCTAAGATACTGCGCTTCGTCCAGTGCTATAATAAAAATCAGTTTTCTTGATTTGCACCATTCATTTATCTCTTTAAGCAAGTCTGGTAATCTGAATTCATCATCTATATCTATGTTTGCATCTTCACCAACTTTTTCAGCAAACTTAGTAAATTCCTTTAAGATTGTATTGTAAAGCGCCTTCATTGGCACAGAACCGCTAACATGATAAATCTCCTTCATATCCAATAATATGTATGGAAATTCTCGCTTATTCAAGAATGAGTGTATAAGGCTAGTCTTTCCTACCCGCCTTAAACCATATATAATTATCAGACGTTCTCCATTTTTTAGCGACGATGATAGTGATTCTAGCTCCGCTTTCCTATCGTATAGGTCATGAACGTTTTCTTTCGGATTTAGGTCAAAGAGCACTAATACACCCATTAGTTACTAATAGTAGTATCAGTAATATATAAAAGCCTTTGTAATTTACACAGAGATTTGGTCTTAAGGTAAGAATTGGGGTTTGTATATCAAATGTAGTAATTCTATAATCGGCATAAAAACTTCTAAGTCGCCCTTAATTCTATAAGAGCAATCTGTACAAAATATTGGTTTCCTGACGAGTTTGTTTCAACTGCCCATATAGATCCGCCAGTCAATGTTCCAGTAGCTATTCCTGGCTCTGACACTCCAAGTTTTATTTGTGCTGGTTTACCATTAGCTAGGCCGCCTGTCGAATAGCCATAAGCATTTACAACACCATTTGGTGGGATAGTTGAAGGAATTCCATCAGGAACAAAGAAGATATTTGCTGTCAACCAGTTGGTGCCACTATCCTGCTCTACATCTAACAAAACATTACCAGAACTTGCACTATATGTTGCATTCCAACAGTAATATCCGCTTAGAGGTATGCAACGCGTAATGTTTGGATTAGGGCAGGCTGCGCCAAAAGAGCCAATCATAACTGCTTCAAAGACTAAAAGTGCAAAGAGCCACAATGTTTTACCCCGGTCTTTATTAAATATATACCGATAAGACAAAATAGGGACTACAAAAAGAAAAATAATCCAAAGCAATGTTACTATTAGCGAATTAAATTTTATCTGAGATGGAGAGAGCTTTTGGATAGTAGAGATATATTGAATACTACAAGAAGGAATATTATTTAATGCACTTAAGCCTATTAACATTAAAAATCCGAAAATCAGACCCAAAAACAGTATTAGAAAAGGACCGTATAAAATATCTTTCAAAAAACTTGGTTTTGCCTTATTATCAATATCTTCACTCTTTGCTGGCATACAAATAGAATATAGGCCATGCTAACTTTAAATCTTTCTACTGCATACTCCAATGTCACCATTATGCTCTCGAAAAGCGTTAATGGAGTTTCGGGGAATCGAACCCACACCATTTCTATGGAAATTACTCGGCGACAAGACCCTCAAAAATAAGGTTCAATGGAGGCACAGGGACTATGCTGAAATGGTAAGATTGCCCGTTTAAATCATTTAAATAAAACAGTATGGAATTATGCAATCTGGTAATGCCCATATGGGCATATATGACTACATAAGTCTAAAATGTAGACATATATCAAAGGCTTCTCCGTAATCGTCTATATTCCTTTAACAACAGTTCAATCGTGGGGCGTATGTTTCCATCTAGTTCGTATTCTTGCAATGCCTTATAATATTCAAACCTATTCTCTAGCTCTATGTTAACTGGAGGCATGTTATGCTTTAAGAGTATGTTTATGAGAAGCAGCCTACCGACCCTGCCGTTCCCGTCCCTAAACGGATGAATGTTTTCGAATTGATTATGTACTACGGCAGCTAGAACTAGGGGTGGGTATTTGCGCTTATTTGCTTTATACCACCTAATGAGCTCCTCCAACAACGAAAGAATACTAGAGGATGGTGCACCACGGTGTACAATGTTACGATTTGAATCTATAACTGCAACTTCTTCCCCAATTTTTCTTAAATTACCTGCAAATGTTTTTGAGTTCTTAAACACAATCATATGCAATTCTTTTATCAGCCCAATCGACAATTCTTCCTTCGTCTTCCTTACGTACTTCACGGCTTCCGCAACGCCAAGCGTTTCTGATATCTCCTCCTTTGACTTATCTGGCCACTTGTTTTTCTCAAGTATGTTTACGACTTCCTTCTGTTCGACCGTAGACCCTTCTATGGCATTCGTATCGTATGTAAAAGCCTCTGTAAATTTAAGCCATTCGTCATCACTTAAATGTGTGATTTTAATCCTTCTAATGGACGTTAGCTTCTTAAGCTCTAGAATTTCAGAATCAGTAAGTGCAACGTTATATGGATCTCTTATCTTCTTGATCTTAGATAATCTCTCTTCTATGAGCACTTCTGCATCTTCGCGCTTCTTAACAAGTGCATCGTTTGTCAAGTCTCTACCAAGATAGATCCTTAGCTTTCGGACTTTTCCAAATTTACGATAAGAGTGCGCTAAGTAATAGTACTTAATACCCATCTTTTCCTGTATCTCAATGCTCATAAGTCATATATGACTACAAACTATATAAATGTTTGTAAATCATGACTACACAGGAACGTACAGAGATACAGGAACTTTACTGATTCTAGTAGATTGCCAGTTCAAATCATTTAAATAAAACAACGTAGGAATATTACACATGCGGTTTTAGATGGTGCCAAAATCCACAAATATTGTTTATATATTGCTACTTTTAGGCAAGCTTAAATAGGAGAAAACCTACAACAATTTATTGTGAAAACATGCTAGCAAATAGAGCGCAGGCAAATAGAGAAGTAGTAGTTGAGGTATTCAGGACGCATAACGCATCGGCGATGCTCAATGATACAAAGAGGATGGATGAGTTCGGCAAGCAGTTCGGGATTGGATTCACAAAACCGCCATGGCACGTTTATGAGTTCTGGGCAAATATAAAAGCAGCAAAAAAGGAAGGACCAGAGGAGTTCGCAAAGTTGGCTGAAGCCGTGCTTCGGAATGATATGGGCGGCGTTATAAACATACACGTTAACGGTAAGCCTGCGGCTTTCAGCGTGGTATGCGGAATGGCAATGTTTACGGAACCTGCCGCTGCAATGCAGCAGGGAAGGATGGTGGCTTCAGAAGACATTGGCGATATAGTCAAGATACTTGCCAAGTATGAGAAAATAGTGAGTTCGAGGGGTCATCAGCTTGGCAATGTAGGATATATAGCCGATGTGGTCGTAGGTGAGAGGTTCAGGGGCATTGGTCTCGGCAATGTTCTTATAAAGGAGAGCGTCACAGTAACAAATGAAAATGGCAACACCGCAGTGATGGGATGGACAGTGAATCCCATCATGGGTCATATCTTCAAGACACTGGACTTCCATAAGGCCGCAGGAGTGGGCTCGACAGGCAAAGGTATAGACTTCGCTGTAGATGAGAAAACAGGGCTAATAATACCAACAGTATCTATGCCTGGGGAGGACTATGGAAAGGTAGTTGCACAGCATTACCTTCGTGACAATACTACTGCAGCGAAAAGGGAATAAGGAGTCAATGCCAGAAGCGATTTTGATGGTGCATAAAGCAATAGGGCTAGAAGACCATGAAAAGACTTTAAAGCGTTCGCTTAGATCTCTTGATGAGAAACTGTCTAACTCTACGGCAAGTCCCATCTCCACATTCGTAACGTCTGGTGTACCGCTTGCACTAAGCATTGCTGGTGCCGCATTTGCAGCAGTAACAAGAGATCCAAACCTTGCTGGTGGGATAGCTACCGCAGCTACGGCATCGCTTTATGCACCACAGGTACTTCATACCTGGAACACAAGATCTACAAAGGATATATCGCCACAGCTGCTCTCCCTGGATCTCAGTGCAACATCTACCTGGACCATATACGGTGCAATGGTTCATTCCGTACCAATCATAGTAGCTGATGCACTTGCGCTCTCGGGCGGACTGTACATAACAAGGCAGAAGCTCAGGGAAATGATCTCTGCGGTCAAAAACAGGCACAATAAGATCGAACAAGAGCAAGTAAATAAATAGGAGTTTTAACGCACTTGTCGGCGTAAACGACTGTATGGAGGCACAGGGAATCGAACCCAGACCTCTACCGTGTAAGGGTAGCGTCCTACCATTAGACTATGCCTCCTTGTTCCTAGCGTGAGTACTTCTTGCAGAACTCATTTATATTGGTTAGCGCCTTGGTTATGGTGCGTTCGTCTGCAAGGGCCACTATCCTTACATGGCTCGGGGAACCGAACACCGATCCCCGAACTATCTGCACGCCCTTCTCGATGAGGAGCCTTTCTACAAACTCCCTATCGGTCTTCAGCTTCAGCATCCCGAAGTTTATCCTCGGGAATACGTAGAATGCGCTGTTTGGCCTCACTGCGTCGAAATAAGGCGTGTCATTGAGCGTCCTCACCACCATATTGCTCCTCCTCTCTATGCCTTTAACCATTGCTCTAAGAGCCCTTTTGTGCTCGGTTACATTATTTATGCCCTCCACCATTGCATACTGGGCAGGAGTATTTGGGCATATCCTAAGCGTTGCCAGTTTCACAAGCCTGCGCCTTATCTCAAGCGAGATCCTGTCCTCGCCTGGTATGATTATGAAGCCCACCTTGAATCCGGTTGCATCAAAATCCTTGGCTGCTCCGTTGAGTATTATGTGCGGCACTCCTTTTGCAACGTTTGCAATGCTCGTGAATTTTGCATTGTTGTATATTATCTCATCGTATATCTCATCGCTTATCAGGGTTATGCCATAATTGTTTGCTATATCAACTATTTCCTCAAGAGTCTTTCTTCCAAGCACTGTTCCAGTGGGATTGTTTGGGTTGGTTATCATTATGTACTTGGCGCGCCTGCCGCCCCCCATATCCTGCCTTACTGACCGTTCAAGGCTCTGCGTGTCTATGTTCCATCCGCTCTTCTCGTCGTATTCTTCTATTATGGATTCGCCGCCGAAAAGCTTGAGGTTGGGCGGATAGAACGGGTAATATGGCTTGAAGAGTATTGCCCTGTCGCCTTTCTCTACAAGGGCCATGTTAACGAACATTATGGCCTCACTAGTAGCCTGAGTCGTTATGATGTTGTCAGGGTGTATCCTTACGTTATAGAGCCTCTTGTAGCGCTTTGACACTGCTGTCCTTAGTTCCTCTATGCCTATGCCGCTTGAGTAGTTGGTGTGCCCATCCTTAAGTGCCCGTATATACGCATCGACTATGTACTTGGGGGTGTGAAAATAAAATGTAGGATCTCCACGATTAAGCTGTATTACGTTTTTGCCCTTCTTCATGAGCAACTCTGCCTCGAGGTTATCCTCGTCCACTGGATTCCTTGCGAACTTGCTGAGAGTAGAAAGCAGCTTCATAGCATCCCTAAGGTTATGTGATGAATGCTTGAATTAATAAAGTTATTTGAGACATGGCAATAGTCTATAACGCTGTTATTACTGTTAGCAACGTGCAGATACGCAGCAATGGTGCAGCACATGGGAAACAAAATCAGCATACTGGGATTTGGGGGCAGCCTTAGGGAAGGATCGTATACAAGAGCCATGCTTAACGCAGCAAAGTACCTTGTACCGCAAGATGCGGAAATTGAGATCTTTGACATAAAGGACATACCCGTCTTCAATGAAGACCTTCTGCCAGATCCGCCGCAGGCAGTAAAGTCATTTCGTGAGAAGATAAAAGGCGCGGATGCGATATTGGTCTCCACGCCAGAGTACAATTACTCTGTACCAGGGTATCTCAAGAATGCTATAGACTGGGTGTCAAGGCCCTATTCGGATAACGCATTCGATGATAAGCCTGTTGCCATAATGAGCGGAGGCGGAATGTTGGGCGGGTCGAGAGCACAGTACCACCTAAGGCAGGTATTCGTATTCCTAAATGCGCATCTTCTGAACAAGCCTGAAGTCATAGTGCCGTTCATGCAGCAGAAGATAGGGGAAGACGGAACTGTGGCTGATGAGCATACCCGCGAGAAGATCGGCGAGCTCCTTGTGGCTCTTGTGGCATGGACAAGGCGCATTGGGCGCGGATAGGGGCGCGCCTGATGCTTACTCTTTAAGCATGCCTTTGCCGCCAAGCACTGCATCCTCTATTATGAGCATGCCCCTGTTTCCATTCCATTCCTTCCTTGACTTGAGGATAGATACGCTTCTGCTGAAAAGTGGCGCATCCAGGACGAAACTCTCGGCCTCGCCTCCCTCGAAGAGCATGTTTATCCCGTGCTTCCTGTTCAGCTCCTCGAGCTTGCGGATCATTGGCCCATCTATCCTTGATCCCAACATGGACTCGTCCATGCCTTCGGCTGCCACCGCGGTTATTATCGCATCGAAATCTTTTGCAAGCTCCTCCAGCTCGGTTCTTGGTTCGATATGCCACAGGGGGGCCAGGTGCTCTATGCCAAGCTTTCTGGAGAGATCATTGACTCTGTCTCCCTGGTACTTGCTGTATGTAGCGCCGGTGACTAGCAGATCAACATCGTTGTCCACAAGGGCTTTCTCGAGGTCCTTAAGCTCCTTCTCCTTTTTCCCTTCAGTCTGTGCAAATACCTGCTTTATGCCCATTGATTGGGCCTGGAGCGCGGTGAACCTCACGTTTGGATAATGGAACATGTAGCTCTCCCTGCTGCTTGTCATCATGGATATGAGCAGGTCTATCTTTATCCCCATGCCTACGGCCTTGTGCAGAGCTAGCGTAGAATCCTTGCCTCCACTGTACAAGCATGCATTAGCCATTCTGATGCGCCTATTGGGTTGTGGCCATGATATTGGATATACCTTGCTGTGGGCTGTTAATAAGGCTTAGTTTATTTGGGCAGACTCGGCCTCGTGGGCTGCGGCAATCTTCTTCTTGACGTGCTTTAGGGCAGAGAACATGTCCCTGTCCATCTCGCTTAGCCTCATGGATATGTACCTTGCCTGACCGCGCATCCTTGGTATGACAACATAGTCAAGGGCATTGACCCTTCTTTTTGTCTTCTCTATCTCAATAACAAGCCTTCGAAGCCCCTGCTCCCTCTGAGCTACCTCTATCATCGTGCTTATGACTCCTGCGAACGATACACGTATGTCGTCTACTGAGACATTGGTTGACAGCAGACTGTAGTCTACCTGCTGCTCCTCCTGTGCCCTGCCTATCTCTGGCACACGCACCCCCATTATGTTCTTGACGTTTATGCTTATGGGCTTTGCTTCCTTCATGTGAATGGCAAGCTCCTCGAGCTCGAACGTGCCAACGTACGTTGAGGCTATTCCAACGGTCTTGTAAGCCTTGTGCATCAGTTCATAGAGGTACTGCTTGTCCTTTGTGGATTGCTGTATCATCTTCATGAACTCTAGGACAAGCACTTCCCTCTTCTTCTTAAGTATGCCGTGCCCTTTTCTCGCCCTTACTATGCTGCGCCTTGTATTTATGAGGTTTATTCGCGTCGGATTTATCATCGCCTCACTCCTATTTGCTGGGCTTTGGATGGTTTTTGTGCTCTTTGCCGGTTTCCTTTCCGTCCCCGCGCGCCCGTGCGTCCTTTCCTTTGGCGCCGTAGTACTCCTCTATGTAGGCAGGCTTGATCCTAGTGAGCTCAGACTGTGGCAGTATTGACAGGATTTCCCATCCTATCGAAAGCGTGTCCTCTATTGTCCTGTCCTCGTAGAAGCCCTGCTTTATGAAACGGTTCTCGAATTCGTCTCCGAACTTGAGATACAGCTTGTCCGTATCGCTTAGGGCCTCTGCGCCGACTATGGAGCTTAGGCTCTTGGCATCCTGGGCCCTTGCATACGCGCCGAAGAGCTGGTCCTTGACGTTGCTGTGGTCCGCCCTTGTCTTTCCGTCCCCTATTCCGTTTGACATGAGTCTTGAAAGCGAACCCAGTGGATTGACTTCGGGATATATTCCCTTGTTGTGCAAGTCCCTTGCCATGAAAATCTGCCCTTCTGTTATGTAGCCGGTCAGGTCCGGTATAGGGTGCGTAACGTCGTCTCCAGGCATGGTGACAACATTTAGCTGCGTTATGCTGCCCTTCCTTCCCTTAATTATACCGGCCCGCTCATATATGCTGGCAAGGTCTGTGTACATGTAGCCAGGGTATCCTCTTCTTCCTGGAACCTCCTCCCTTGCGCTTGAAAGCTCCCTGAGAGCCTCTGCATAGTTGGTCATGTCATTAAGTATGACAAGCACGTGCATCCCCCTGTCATATGCCAGATACTCGGCAGTGGTCAGCGCTATCCTTGGGGTGAGTATACGCTCTATGCTGGGATCGTCTGCAAGGTTTATGAACGCAGCTGTCCTGCTAAGGGCGCCTGTCTTCCTGAACTCGTTTATGAAGTACTCGGCATCATCGTATGTTATCCCTATGCCCGCGAAAACAACGGCAAACCCCTCGTTCGACTTCTTGACCTTTGCCTGCCTTGTTATCTGCGCAGTAAGCTCGTTGTGCGAGAGACCCGAGGCTGAGAACAGCGGAAGCTTCTGGCCCCTCACAAGAGTATTCAGGCCGTCTATAGTGGATATGCCTGTCTCTATGAAGTCGTTTGGCATGGCCCTTGCCGCAGGGTTTATGGGCTCCCCGTTGATATCCCTCTTCTCCTTGAATGAGACCTCCGATTTTATATCCCTGGGCCTTCCCTGCCCGTCGAATATTCTTCCGAGCATGTCCTCGCTTACGCCTACCCTGAAGGTCTCGCCTAGAAAGCTAACTGAAGTCTTGTCTATGTTTATCCCATCAGTAGGACCGAACACTTGGACTACCGCATGCCTGCTTGTGGTCTCAAGAACCTGGCCCAGCCTGGACTCGCCGCTTGGCAGCCTTATCCTGACGATTTCGTTGTACGACGCCGTGCCTACTTTTCCCACCACTACCAGCGGCCCTGCGACGCTTTCTATTGTGCTATAGTTTACCTCGAATTTCATTGTATCACATCACTCTGCATCCTTGGAAAGAGCCGAGAACTCCCTGTCCATGTCCTCTCGCACCTTCTTTACTGCAGATTCAACGTCAGCTTCCTTCACTCCTTTTAGCCTTGCTATGTCCGTCTTGACCTTCATCGAGACTATCTTGTCCGACTGAATCCCCGCCTTCACTGCCTCGTCGGCCTTCTTCCTGAAGCACAGTATGGCATCCAGCATCAGGCTCTGCTTGCTGAGGCTTGTGTACGTGTCCACCTCGTCGAAGGCAATCTGCCTTAGATAGCTCTCCCTTATCATCCTACCTACGTCAAGAACTATCTTCTCCTGGTCAGGCAGCGCATCTTCCCCGACGAGCTGTACTATGTCCTTTAGCTCGGCCTCCCGTTGAAGAAGCTGCATTGCCTCCTTTCTTGCATTTACGAATCCCTCGCCTACGTTCTTGCGGTACCATTCCTCCAGTGCGCCGGAATACAACGAGTAGCTGGTTAGCCAGTTTATGGAAGGGAAGTGTCTTGCGCTGGCAAGCGATGCGTCAAGTGCCCAGAAAGTCTTGACTACCCTTAGAGTTCCCTGCGAAACCGGCTCCGATATGTCTCCCCCAGGAGGAGAGACTGCACCGATTATGGTTATAGACCCCTTCTTACCGCTAAGAGCTTCTACAGATCCGCTGCGCTCGTAGTATTCGGCGAGCCTCTTTGGCAGGTATGCCGGATATCCTTCCTCCCCTGGAAGCTCCTCAAGCCTTGCTGATATCTCCCTCATGGCTTCTGCCCACCTTGATGTAGAGTCCGCCATTATTGCAACATCGTACCCCATATCCCTGAAGTATTCGGCTATGGTTATGCCAGTGTATATGCTGGCCTCTCTTGCCGCAACAGGCATGTTGCTAGTGTTGGCTATGAGCAGTGTCCTTTGCATGAGCGGCTTTCCAGACTTAGGGTCCTTAAGCTCTGGAAATTCGGTAAGAACTTCTGTCATCTCATTGCCACGCTCTCCGCAACCTACATATACCACTATATCTGCATCGGACCATTTTGCAAGCTGCTGCTGCGTGACTGTTTTACCGGATCCAAATGGGCCGGGTATGGCTGCCGTGCCCCCCTTGGCTACGGGGAAAAGGGTGTCTATGACCCTCTGGCCGGTTATGAGTGGCACTGATGACCTTATCTTGGTCTTTACTGGGGCAGGCTTTCTCACAGGCCTTACCTGCTTCATGGTTATGCTTACCGAGCTCTTCCCGCTCTTTATCTTTGCCACTGGCTCATCAATGGTATAGCTTCCGTCCCTTATGGATTCGATCGTGCCATCTACCCCAAGGGGCACCATTATGTAGTGCTTGATTACATCGGTCTCCTGGACGTGGCCTATTATCTCCCCGGATTTTACACGTGATCCCTTCCTGATGCCTTTCTCGGAAGTGAACTTCCATTTCTTCTTGGTGTCCAGTGCAGTTGCTTCTATGCCCCTTGCTATGAACGAGCCGCTCTTTTTTTGCAGCACTTCAAGAGGCCTCTGTATGCCGTCGTATATGCTCGTTAGGAGGCCTGGGCCAAGGTCAACTGACAACGGCTTTGCGGTAGTGATTACCGGCTCCCCAGGCCTAAGGCCAGTGGTATCTTCGTACACCTGTATTACAGCGTTAGGCCCCTTGAGCTGAATGATCTCGCCTATGAGCTTGTCCTTGCCGACCTTGACTACATCGTACATGTTGCTGCCAAGCATATCGCTTGCAACAACGAGAGGCCCTGATACTTTGTCTATTGCTCCCATGCTTTCACCATAAATATGCAATCATGATTGTGACTTTGTCTTCATTATGTCTACGCCCAGGGCCCTTATTATCAGCTGGCGAAGGTTGTCCTCGTACGCAGCCTTATCGTTCGGATCCGATACCACTATGAATAGCGGCTTCATGCTGCTTAGCATTGCCTCCTTTATTCTCCTATCCCTTATCCCTGCAGCTATCCCTGAGGTGAGAACTATTATGCCTACATCGTCGCGCTGCATCAGCTTTGCTATCTCTTCTTCTGCTTCCTGGGCGCTCTCTGCCACATTCGACTCGCTAACTCCTGCCAGCCTGAACCCAAGCTCCAGGGAGTGATTTCCCACTGCCGCTATCCTATACGAGTTCTTTATCTCTGCCATGTTATCAGCCTTGAGACCTCCTGTGCAGAAAGGCCGTATATCTTGCTGTTTATGGATATCCTTATGGTGTAAACTTCAAGCTCCTTGAGGTATATATAAGCCATTATGGTGCCAAAGGAAAGTATCGCAGGCTTTAGCAGCCTTATCCCGTGTGTAAGGAGGTGGTTGTGCATCGCTATCTCGAAGGAGAGCAGCTGCCCTGTCTCGTTGTACACGCCAAGAGCCTCCTTGAGGTCAAATGCCTTTACCTGCTGCACCATCTCCTCAAGACTTGAGGACTGTGAATATAGCTGCTCAAGTGCCCTCTTGTCAAGAGTGCCGTTGTTTATCAGGTAATTTTCTATCTGCGCAAACCTCAGCCCCATTCGCTTTGACCTTATTAGGGTTATCACGTTCTTCAGGTCTATCTCGTGCTTTATCATCAGGGCAGAATGATAATGCTCATAGCTTATCTCGTGCAGGACTCTGCCCATTGAGTCGTAGTACCCTATGTCAAGAGCGGATATAGCGTCTAGTGCGTTCCTGCTCTTTGAATATGCGGACGATGCGTCCTTTATCATCTGGGAATATGGAGAGTTTATCGCGAGTCTCGACAGCATGGCCTCCACCGTGCTCTCCCTCATGGCTTCCCTTATAACGGTCTCGTTGTACATCGTAGTGTCCACCACATACATTGCTATCTGCTCGTAGCTCTGCCCCCTGTCCTTTGCCTCTATGGCAATTCTTATGTTGTATATATCCCACTTGCCTATTATGGCGCGTATTGATTTTCGCTGCGTTGTGGGAACTATGCTCACAAGCTTGTTCACATGCTCGGCAAGGTTCTTGCTGAGGGCGAAGTCTATTAGCTTGGCCTTTATCTGCATTCCCCCGTACTTGCTAAGGTAGTCCTTGAAGCCTGTCTGGAAAAGTATGGAGAGCGCTGAAGGTATGTCCTGTGCGTTTATTATGTGCTGCATTGTCGGGCCGTCTATAAGCATCGACTCCATGGCCTTTATCCTGGCGCTTGAGTAGCTGTACATTGACGCATCTGCTCCTGCCATCTACATCATCATTCATTTATCGCTGCCAAAAAGCCTTGACGACAGGGAGCTCCTTGCCTCCCTCTCGTACTTCTCTGCAAGGGCCATTGGACTTGCGTCAAGGTGCGCGCTCCCATCGCGCGTAGCCATTGTCAACTCCCCGTCAGACCCAGCCTCTGCAACGTAGCCAAGCCTGCGCACTTGAGCAAGCCACTTCCTGTCAACCCTGACAACCATGTCCTTTCTTGCCGCAAGTTTCTCAAACTCCTGGGCAGCGCCTTCAATCAGCTTGCCGCACTGCTTGCTGTCCGAGAGCATGCGGGCCACGCGGCTCTTTACTGCCCCTATATGCCCTTCTATTACGGATTCTCTTGCAGCAATAAGCATGGTGCTGGCTTCTATCTCGGCTCCAGAAAGAAGCTCTTTGCGCATCCTTGAGGATTCATGCTCTGCCTGCTCCTTTGCAGCTTCCAGTATGTCGGATGCCTGGTTGCGGGATGTTGACATAATTGCTTCAGCCTCGGCCTTGCCCTCATCCTTTATCCGCTCGGCATCGGCTCTGGCCTCGCTGTCTATCCTCTTCTTTATCTCTTCCAGGGACATTTTGCTCCCCTTATATTATGCCAGACCATAGCATTATCAGTATCGCGATGACGAAGCCGAATATTAGCAGCGTCTCAGGAAGCACAAGGAACAGTAGCACTCTTCCCATCTCGCTAGGCTTCTCTGCCACAAGGCCAAGTCCTGCCGCACCTATTGCGCTCTGCGCCACTCCCGTACCTATTGCCCCTCCGGCAATTGCTATTCCAGCTCCTATTGCTGCTATTGCAGCTCCCATGTCCAAAGCCATTATATCACATTTGTTTTTCAGTATAAACCTCCTTGTACTCAAATGGGCGGTACTTGACACCGCTGCCCTTGTCGAACTTCGAGAAGAATTCCACGAAGTTGAGCCTTACTCCCTGCACTATCCCCTCGAAGATTGAGAGTATCATGTTGAGGAAGTGAAGAAGAATGAATATGACCAGGTAAACCACTGCGATTGCTATGCCTACTGCCCCTCCTGTGAAGTGCGGTGTGAATCCCTGGTCTATTAGCTGCGCTATTATTATGCTGCCAAGACCAAATCCCATGAGCCTTGCGTAGCTTAAAGGGTGGGTCATGAGGTTTGTTATCTCTGCCGCCTCTACGCCGCTTAGCGCGCCAGTTGCTATCAGCATCACAACTGCCACTGCAGCCGAGCCCATTGCCACTCCCGAGGTAGTTGCATGGAAGAAACCGCCTGCCACGGCTATTGTGCCGAATACCACAGTGAGTATGCTTGTCAGTTTGCTTATCGCAAGCTTTGTGTGGCCATGCCTTCTCTCGTTGAAAAAGCCGAACAGCAGGCCAAGGCACACCTGGAATATGCCGAAGAATATTGTCAGGACTATTATATAGGTTATGTCGCTGAACCAGTTGAACCCTGTGAATGCTGGCACGAAGAACTTGTTTAGCGAGAATCCGAAGTACTGGTCAGAGAGGAATCCAACCACTATTGCAGGTATGGCAGACATGCGCCATATCTTGGCTACGTTGCACATGAGCCCCTCCGGATCCGTCTTCTTTATTATGATCCATGAGAGTATGAATGACGCTATGCCGTATCCAACATCAGAGACCATGATGCCGTAGAAAATGGGGAAGGATATTATGAATATCCAGGCCGGATCGAGCTCATCGCTCCTTGGTATGGAATAGAATTCCACAAGGTAATCGAATGGCTTGAGGAACTTTGGCCTGTTTACAAGAGTAGGGGCAAGCTCGCCGTGATCCGTCTTCAGCTCTTCCAAAACAAACCTTGCACCGCTCGCCTCTTCCACCCTCTTCCTGAGCTCTCCAAGCCTCTTTTTTGGTATCCATCCCTCCACTGCAATGGCTTTCTGCGTGCTCTTGAACATGGAGCTCGCCTCGCCCCTCCTTGCCTCTATCTCAAGGGACTCGCGCAGCACACATAGCCTCGAGTAGTTCAGATCGCTGAGCTTGTCTATCTGCCGGTTTATCTCATATGTGCGTTTTTCGTTGCCAGCGATTGCCTTGTCAGCTTTCCTAATTATCTCTCCTGGCGTAGAGTCAAGGTATTTGGCATGAAGATCCAGCTCTGTGAACTTTATGGATTTCAGGGCCTCGTCCATAGACTCGTCACCCTTCTTGTAGGCCATGAATATGAGGTTCTTGTTCTTGCCTGCCCTGTGAACCACTACCTCGCCGCTCTTCCTTGCATGGGACTGGGCGTGCCTGAATCTTGCCAGCTCCTTGTCATTTGCAACAACAGCCCTAAACGACAGCGTCTCGCTCCTTAGCGCGCCAAGATCCACATCTAGCTGCCCGAAGCACCCTGCCACAGTCTTTGCGTAGCCAAGCAGCTTATTATCCTCTGCAAGCTCCTGCCTCTCGCTATTAAGCGCGTATATGCCATCTATATCGAGATTTGCGGCAAGCTGCGCCCTTATCTGCTGCCTTGACAGCTTTGCAGATGCGTCCACATGCCTTGGAGAGAGTATGCGCACGGCGCCATCAACCTTGACAAGGGCCTCGCTCATTTCGGTAAAATCGGCAGCAGGAACATCGTCGCTTATCTGCAGACTGCTCTTCCTCAGGTCTATGATGCCCATTTCGTGCAGCGCAGACACAATGCCGTCCCTATCCTGTTTCAGGAATATTATCCTGACCTTCTGCATTGGCTCCGAGCTGAGCAAATCTATCCACCTGTAATCATTTTTACTATGCTGCTTGCAACCTGATCGAGCATATTTGAGCCGGCCTTGACAGCCCGTATTCTTGCCGCCTTCTTCTGCGCGTCGGCAAGCACCTTCTTCTTCTCCTTTTCGGCCTGGGCCACGCTTTCGGATATTGCATCTGACTTAAGCTTGACGGCTTTTTCCTGCGCCTGCTCAATTATCTTCTTTGAAATGGCCTGAGCCTCGTCTATTGCCTTTGCCTTTTGAGAATTAGCCTGTTCAACGTGTTCCTTGGCCTTCTTTTCAGATTCCTGCACTTCCTTTATAGCTCCGATTCCTTCCACACTAAAACCCATATTTTTCAACTTGCCGTCGGCTGCAGAGCCTTAAAATCACAGCACGCTGCAAGAAGACACAATTATTGTTATAAAAAGGCATATTTAAAAGGCTATATGGATGCAGGCGTACCTGGCAGACCCGGCTTGTTGGTGCAATCCCGCCAGCGACTGGCAGCCGCATCCGCTTTGACTGACCTTTAGGCAGTGGGCCCAGATCGCTAGAGCTTGCTGGCGGAGTTGGTCATGGCATCCCGGATGTTGGCCGAAAAATCGCTGCAGTGTCCCGGACTTTGAGCGCAGTAGCAGTCTAGTTTGAAGTTGAAGACGCATTTGAGATGAGATGCCCGTTGGCCTTGAGGCAGTCAGATTATTGAACGAGTATCATAACAGTTATCTATGTGGGCGTAAACCCCACGCCCTTCAGGGGCGGGATATGAGCCCGCCGCAACATAGATAGATAAATTTTGCTGGTGCAATGAATATGGTCATCTTGAAAAGAACATACAGATTCCGTGCATATCCTTCAAAGGGGCATCAGGCTGAGATTAATCGCCAAATGTTCCTTGCAAAGCAACTCTACAACAAACTCCTTGAAAAATCCATAGAGCACTTCAAGGACACAGGAAAGACATTCACCAGGTTCGACA
>JAJZJQ010000014.1 GCA_021851065.1 Microcaldota archaeon | reverse complement strand
ATCCATTTGTTCATGTCGAACCTGGTGAATGTCTTTCCTGTGTCCTTGAAGTGCTCTATGGATTTTTCAAGGAGTTTGTTGTATAGTTGCTTTGCAAGGAACATTTGGCGATTAATCTCAGCCTGATGCCCCTTTGAAGGATATGCACGGAATCTGTATGTTCTTTTCAAGATGACCATATTCATTGCACCAGCAAAATTTATCTATATATGTTGCGGCGGATTATATCCCGCCCCTGAAGGGCGTTGAGTTTTACGCCTACATAGATAAGCAGGCTGGATGCGCGGCTGGCAGTTCATGGGGACTGCTGTGCACCGCTGCCTTGCGCCGAAGGCATTATCCAGTCCTCTGCAAGCAGTGCGAAGATCGCCAGCAGGTCTATGGATATCAGAAATCCCCCAAGGAGCTCAAGGCCGTGCGCCGTTAGCAGCACTACGCTTATTATGAAAAGCAGAGCTATGGCAAAGCCACCGTACTCGTAGAAAAGTGGTCGGATATCCAAATTATCAGCCTTTGAAACCAGTACAATAAGATTCAGCTATAAATAAAATAGTTCCTATAGTAATATGTCTGCATTGGGCTCGTAGCTCAGCCTGGTTAGAGCGCTGGTCTTATACAAACTTTTTGAAGATCCTTCTAAAGGGTTTTAGGAAAGCCAGAAGTCGCGGGTTCAAATCCCTCCGGGCCCATGTACTGTTACTGCGTACCGGTTGACATGCCGGTAAACCATCGGCCGGGCTGCCCTGCGCATGCTGGCATGCAGCATCGAGGAAGTGTGATACGCAGATGCACGTGGCATACGGCAAGGCGTATATAGCTGAGCAGCGATGATATAATGTGAGGGGATTGTGGCCTTCGGAGCTGCTCGCCTGCGCAAAAGGCGCCGTCCCTGCTAGGCCACATGGTAGGGTGAGTGCGTGCAGAAGCTGCGAGAGGAAATCGCCGAATTGCTTTCGCCTGGGGAAACGGTACTGATGATACTAAAACAGAGCCGCTTCTCGAACATAGCTCCTGACAGCATAGTAGTCACAGACAGAAACCTGATGCTGATACATTACTCTTTCTGGGGGCTTTATGCGAAAAGGAACATACTTGAAATGACCGAGTCCACCCTGGTGCCATATGACAGGATAGCAGGGCTGCTGATAGACAAGGGCAGGTTCTTTACCACAGTAACAATAAAGATAGCCGGATTCGGGCAAAGCGACTTCCTGAAGAACACCCTTGGAATCGAAGGGCTGTGGCACAATGATGCAGGCATACTTGTGAGCTTCGTGCAGGGATACAAGAATGAGAACCTTAAGAGCATAGCCACAAGGGAAGTCACCCTCGAAGAGGCCAGGCGCATAGTTTACGAGGATGGCTCCAGGTATGTATGGCTGGGGAGAGGATCCAGGCGCGAAGTCGCCAGAGTCCTTGGAGTGGATGAGAGACACATAGTCACCGTAGACCCAGGAACAGCAAGCACACTGTGGGCCACGGAGCTTGAGGAAGTGAAGGGAGGCATACTTGTGGACAACTATGGCGCGTTGTCACCGATAATGTCAAGATATCTGAAGAAGACATATGGCATAAACACGTTCGTCCTAAAGGGAGGCACAAGGGAGATCGAGATTTCCACCAAGGAAGTGGCGCGCCAAAACCAGCTCACAAGGTGGTTTGGGAAGCCCGGGCAGCGCGCGGTGTGAAGCCGCAGCAAGTGCTGCGTCGTGAAAGGATAAGCGAATAAGACTAATTTCTAGCTTCGTTTATAATAATCTTGCGCTTGCGCGGATGTCGCTTGGTGCACGCAAATAACGCTTATATAGATTGCTACATCACTTAGGATGGTTATTCCTGATGGCAGATAATATCTCTTACCTGTACCTTGAAGACGGCACGGTGTTTGAGGGAGAAGGATTTGGCTCCTGCGCGGTAAGGGCCGGTGAGCTCGCGTTCACGACGTCTATGAACGGGTATCCGGAAAGCCTGACAGACCCGTCCTATGCAGGCCAGGCGCTGATAATAACCCATCCGCTTGTTGGCAACTATGGGGTGCCGCACAAGAAATACGACAGCGGCATACTCTCTACATTCGAATCTGAAAACATACACGTCACAAGCCTCATGGTGAGCGAGCTTACCAGCAGCAGCAAATGGAATAGCAGGCTGGATCTGGACGACTGGCTCAAGGAGGAGGGAGTGCCGGGGATATCCGGGGTGGACACGCGCCTTCTGACAAAGAAGGTCAGGGAGATGGGGGCGATGATGTGCGTTGTGTCGACAGATGGCAAGGTGAGCGATGTTGGCAAGGCCATTGGGGAGAAGTACACTGAGATAAATTTCGTTGATAAGGTATCGCCAAAAGAGCCCATAGTACAGGAGCGCAACAACAGGAACGTCGTAGTTGTTGACTGCGGAGTGAAACACGGGATACTAAAGAGCATTGCCGCGCTTGGGTACAACGTGGTTAGGGTCCCGTACAATTATACAGCAGACCAGATAATGCAGTTCAGCCCGCTTGGGATAGTATACAGCAATGGGCCGGGAAACCCGAACATGCTCGGGCCTGTCGTGGATTCGATGCGCGGCATCCTTGAATACAAGCTGCCCGTATTTGGCATATGCCTTGGGCACCAGATAGCTGCAATTGCCCTAGGGGGCAGTGTCAGGAAGATGAAGTTCGGCCATAGGGCCATAAACAAGGCAGCGGTGGACATGATCAGCAGGAAGGCATACATAACAAGCCACAACCACGGCTATGCTGTATTCGGGGATGGGGTGCCAGAGGAGGGGAAGGCATGGTTCATGAGCCCTGACGATGGCGTTGTAGAGGGCATCATGTACAAGGATAGGAACATGATAACTACCCAGTTCCACCCTGAAGGGCTCCCCGGCACAAACGATGCAGCTTTCATATTCGGCATGTTTGACAGGATGATAAAGGAAGGCAGGGAAGGTGCTTGGAATGGCAAATGAACAACGCAAGGTACTTGTGCTAGGGTCAGGGCCGGTGAAGATAGGAGAGGCTGCCGAATTTGACTACAGCACAAGCCAGGCGCTGCGTGCGCTTAAGGAGGAAGGCATGGAGAGCGTGCTGATAAACTCGAATGTGGCCACGGTGCAGACAAGCTACGGTATGGCAGACAGAGTCTATCTTCTTCCGGTGACAAAGGATTTTGCTGAACAGGTCATCAGGAAGGAGAGGCCGTGGGGCATAATGATTGGTTTCGGGGGGCAGACAGCCCTTAACGTAGGAATAGAGCTGCAGAAGGCGGCAGTGCTGGAAAAATACGCGGTGAAGGTGCTTGGCACAGGCATAGAGGGCATAGAGACTGCGCTAAGCAGGGAGAAGTTCCGGGAGACCATGAAGGAGCATGGAATACCGGTGCCGCCAAGCGGCAGCGCAAGGAGCCGCGAAGTGGCGATAAAGACTGCCGAGGAGATAGGATACCCGGTGATGATGCGCGTAAGCTTCAACCTGGCAGGAAGGGGCTCTGCAATACTGCACAGCACAAAGGAGCTCGAGGCTGAGCTTGAGCGCGCCTTCGCGCAGAGCACTACGGGCGAAGTGCTTTTGGAGAAGTACCTGCAGGGATGGAAGGAGATAGAGTACGAGGTGGTCAGGGACGCCATAGGCAACTGCGTAGTGACCGCATGCATAGAGAACCTGGACCCCATGGGAGTGCATACAGGGGACTCCGTCGTGGTGACTCCTGCGCAGACGCTGGACAACTACGAGTTCCAGCAGATGCGCACGATGTCGATACGCGTTGCAGAGGCCATAAAGCTCCTGGGGGAGTGCAATGTGCAGTTCGCCCTGGCGCCTGGAGGGTACGAATTCTACGTGATAGAAACAAACCCCAGGATGTCCAGATCCAGCGCCCTTGCAAGCAAGGCTACAGGATATCCGCTTGCTTATGTGAGCGCCAAGCTTTCCCTGGGCCATGCGCTTTACGACATAAAGAACAACGTGTCCAAGTCGACTACTGCATTCTTCGAGCCAAGCCTGGATTACATAACCATAAAGATGCCGCGATGGGACCTTGGCAAGTTCGACGGAGCAGCAACAACCGTGGGCACTGAGATGAAGAGCATAGGCGAGGTCATGGCCATAGGCAGGAACTTCGAGGAGGCGATTCAAAAGGCAGTGCGCATGCTCGACATAGGAGAGCCCGGCCTGGTAGGGGGCAGCATATACAACTCAGGGATGGGCAAAGAGGAGCTTGCAGGGTTCCTTGGGGAGCACAGGCCATACTGGTTCCTCTACGTTGCCAAGGCATTCAAGGAGGGAATGGGAGTTGAAGATCTTTACGGCATAACCAGGGTGGACAGGTTCTTCCTCTCCAAGATAAAGGAGGTGGTGGACAGGTACGAAGAGGCTAGGAATGGCAAAGGAGGCGCCGGGTACGCCGATATGAAGAGGCTTGGATTTAGCGACAGACAGCTTGGCAAAGACGCATCCGGTCAGGCAGGCATGTGCATAAAGCAGATAGACACCCTTGCAGGGGAATGGCCTGCCCAGACCAACTACCTTTACACAACATATGCAGGCAGCGAGGACGACGTGGACACAAAACAGGTAAAGAAGAAGCTGCTGGTGCTTGGCGCAGGGGTGTTCAGGATAGGCGTATCTGTTGAATTTGACTTCGGTGCAGTGGCGCTGGCGGAGAGCGCCAAGAAGTACTTTGACGAGGTGTCCATGCTCAACTACAACCCCGAGACAGTATCTACGGACTGGGACAGGGTGGACAAGCTCTATTTCGATGAGCTGACCGAGGAGACCGTACTTGGCATACACAAAAAGGAAAGATTCGACAGCATAGCCACCTTCGCCGCTGGCCAGATAGGCAATAACCTGTCACTGGCCCTTGAGAAGAGGGGAATGAGGCTCCTTGGCAGCAGCGCCAGCAGCATAGACATGGCTGAGAACCGCGACAAGTTCTCCAGTCTTCTCGAGAAGCTCTCGATCAGGCAGGCAGACTGGACCAGCGCAGCCTCTATTGACGACATAAAGGCATTCATAGAGAAGTTCGGCTTCCCGGTGATCATACGCCCAAGCTATGTCATAAGCGGCTCGTCAATGAAGATAGCAAACAACATGCGCGAGCTTATGGCATACGTAGCCGCGGCAACAAGGATATCCCCGGAGTACCCCATAATAATATCGAGCTTCATAAGGGAGGCAGTGGAGGCTGAGCTTGACTGCGGCAGCGATGGGGGGAATGTTGTAGGGGTGCCGCTATGCCACATAGAGGAAGCCGGTGTGCACAGCGGCGACGCTACTATAGCTACGCCATACCTTGACAAGCCAGCTGTGGACAAGATGAAGGAGATTGCGCTTAGGCTTGTGAACGAGCTTGGCATAAAAGGCCCGTTCAATTTGCAGTTCATAATAAGGAAGGGGGAGCCTCTTGTGATAGAGCTTAACATGAGGGCAAGCAGGTCCATGCCATTCGCATCCAAGGCCGTTGGGGTAAGCATAATGGACTATGCGGTTAAGGGGTGCATGGAGAAGTACGGATGGAACGGGTTCATGGAGCCTGAGCACGGCGCATTTGCAGTTAAGAGCGCCCAGTTCTCCTGGGGCGCGCTTAAGGGAGCTTATCCGCACCTTGGGCCGGAGATGCGCAGCACTGGGGAGAGCGCGGCATTTGGCAAGAGCCTTGAGAGCGCGCTGCTAAAGAGCTGGCTTGGGGCTCAGCCAAACAGGATACCCCGCACAACTGCGCTGATCTACGGAGACGTGGACAGGAGCATGCTCAAGGAAGTTGCCGACATGTTCGCGCAGAATGTGGCAGTGAGCACGCTTGACCTCGCCCCCATGCATGGGCATGCTACGATTGACACCGATAAGGCCCTAAGGCTCATGAACGAGAGGGCAATAGACATTGTGATAACAAGCAACAGCATGCCAGAAGTAGATTACCAGATAAGAAGGAGGGCGGCTGACATGAATGTGCCGCTTGTGCTCAATGCACGGCTTGGGAAGGCTCTTGCCAGGTCCCTTTTCATTAGCAAGGCAGACATAGACTGCAATGAGATGAAGGATTACTGGAGGAGATGATGCCATGCAATGGGCTTTAGGCGGATTCTGATGATGCGAATGGAAACTGCATTAAATGGCAGATGCGTGTGCAATATTAGACAGTTGCTGCAGGTCAGCTTTGCGCATGTGCAGTCTTGGCCTTCTTCCAGTAGTCTATGGTCTTCTTAAGACCCTCCTCAAGCGTGTATCTGGGCTCCCATCCAAGCAGTTTTTTCGCCTTGGAATTGTCGCCTATAAGTATGCGCGCGTCAAGCGGCCTTTTCGGGGTCGCGTTCCACACAATATCGCCTTTGAAGCCGGTGAGTTTTGCTATGATTTCTGCAGTCTCCTCTGTAGTGTAGCCCTTCCCGCTGCATCCCTGTATCACCTGCCCCACAGCCTTTGGATTCCCAAGAGCCTTTACGTACAGGTCGACATGGTCATCCACATATATCCAGTCCCTGACAGTGCTCTTGTCCCCCAGGTATACCTTTCCTCCTTTGAGCATCTGTGTTATGGTCCTTTCTACGAAGAAGTGCGAGTTGTGCTTTCTGCCATAGGTATTGAAAGCGCGCAGCAGGGTGGATGGGAAGTTATACGCTTCATGCATGTAGCGCAAATAGAGATCGCACGCCACCTTTGAGACGGCATACGGGCTGTTTGGGTGCAGGGGCGACTCCTCAGTAAGCTTGTGGCCCTTGTCCGAGAGCGTCATACCGTACTCTTCCGAAGTTCCGGCCGCTACCAGCTGCTTGAAATGCGGAACCTCCCTGTAACATGCCTCGGCAAGGTTGATGGTGCCCAGGTAGTTGGCCTCAGTTACTTCTATAAAGTGATCGTAGGAGAATGATACAGGGCTTATTGCAGCCAAATGGGCCACGTAGTCAGGCTGGACCTCCCTTATTATGTTTCTTATGGCAGGATAATCGGTGAGAGTTGCATAGTGGGTTATAACATTTGCACCGCGGTCGAAAGAGTAGCGGCCCGTCATGTATCTTTCCAGTACATGTACTTCGTACCCTTTCTCTACCAGCCTTTGTGCAAGCTCGTTGCCTATGAAGCCCGTAGTGCCTGTGACAAGAACTTTATCCATGAAGATCACTGCTTATGTTGTATAATGAAGGTTAATAACTATTGCGAGATTTTTGACATTCTTTTCAATACGCCGTCCACGTAGGCCTTTATCTTGTCATCGACATGTATGATCGCTATGCCCTTGCCCCTTAGTCCGTACATCACTATTGAACCGTTTTTTGAGAAATGTATGCACGCCAGCGAAGCCAGGTCCTCTTCGCCATGCACCCTTATGCTGCTGCGCAGTTTTGATTTAGATGCCTTCCTGATTGCAGACCATAAATCCAGGCTAAGTTCTCCCCTAGGGTTTGTTACTTCGACAGGCATTCGGTATGTGCGGCGTATTGCAGGGAAGTTGCGTCTGCTGCGACCTGACCTGTAGTCGAATATAGCAAGCTTTGGATTCAGGCCAAGGCCCAGCACGGTCGAGACCGTGACATCACCTACTGCGTAGATCGTATCCTTCGCAGTTATTGTCTTTCCAGTACGCGAGGCAGTCATGACTTCGCCGAATGGTTTTGACAGTTCTGTTCGCAGCTTACGATCTATTCTCATTACATTAGTTGGATTGAAACTCATCCAATCACCTTGGGGCCTTTGTGCCGGATTACGAGACCAAAACACCGTGCATGGGCCCACTTCATTATTATCGAGTATAGTGGGTGTGCAACAGTTTTTATCTTTAACCCAACAAAGCTATATCAAATCCTTAGATCTATAACAAATTGGGCTCTTAGTGTAATTAATTTGATAGCGTGGTTGCTAATCTGGAATAACATTAAGCAGTCTTAATAAGCTAATGTCAGCACATATTGCATGACAGATGAAGTTAAACTTTTCCTATGATATAAATTTATTGCTGTTTTTAAATGAAAGTGGCTTGGTTAAACCACTACTGCAGATTAGTCTATGCGAGTCGCGCAGATCAGGCCTATTAACTGATTATGTGGATCTGCATCTCCAGAATACATGGCTCCAGGGCCAGTGTGTGATACCTTAAAGCCTGCTTTTTTGAGCCTCTTCTCCAAGTTGATATACCCGTAGGTATATTCGAGCACCATATGGCTAAATTTCCTCAATATCTCGTCGCTGCATCCGAGTATCATGTCGTATTCTGCTCCTTCACAATCTGCTTTAAGTACCGCATTATCAAGGTTGTGGTCTTTTACAAGAGTGCTTAGTGGTACCAACTTCACTGACTTTCCTTTTGAGAAATATTTTAGATCGCTTGTTGTACTAGTTTCTACTTTTGGATCTATCTTGATAATATTTTCCCTGCCACTTATCCCGTAATTGAAGAGTTTAACCTTGTTTGTTACGTGGTTTATTGCCAGATTCTTTTTTGCTAAGTCATAAGCGCTTGGGTAGGGCTCAAGAGATATGACCTTTTTAGCCCCGTTTAAAGTAAAGTAAACTGCTGTTTCGCCAAGGTAAGCGCCAATATCAACTACGATCTTGCCACGGACATCGACTTTATATTGATTACTAGTGAATTGCTCGAATAGTAGGTTAGAGTAGTTGTATATCGCTCTTGGGCTTGAGTTTTGTATAAAGAACCTGAGTCGTTTTCCTTTAAATGTCAAGCTTATGGAATTGCCACTTATTTTGAGGCCCTTGTAGCGGTCCATGTTGCCAGGACCTTTATGCCAGAATTCATAATAATCTTGCATCGAGGTTATATTGTACTCATTCCCCTTGAAATTGATCTTGAACTTCTTAACCAGGTTCAACCTGAAGAGAGTTACTAGTACCATATTACGGATTCCTATCAGGTGTGTAAAAGTAATGCCGTTTAGAAAATAGGTATAGTAGATTTTGGTAATGTCTGTTGCTCTGATATTGCTTCTTGGTTCGAAATTGATCATGGATTTTTATTCTTAGAGATAATTTAAAAATCTGCTGCATTAAATGAATACAAGGAACCTATATTTAGTGGTTTTCGTAGGCCAGATACATAAGAGCCGAAATTTGGAGATAGTCGATGTTTTTATTAGATCATTGCATGAAACTAACTATTAGATGATTATCCTATGGACTGGGTCAAGCATTTGGAGTTGTACAAGCTTCTTATAAGGTTAGGGGCACGCAGTAGGCCAAGTCAGAAGGCAATAGAAGCCACTGCAAGAAAGATAAGGGCTAATCCTGAATTAAAGATAAACAATATGACAATGGTGTTTGACCCATATAGCAGCCAGGATGAATTGATATATGAATGCCTAGCCAATGGAATTGGATATGAACCTGGTGTGACAAAGATTCTATCTAGGGTAATAACAAAGGGGACTAATTTTGTAGATGTAGGGGCAAATTCAGGATACTATACCTTATTAGCTGCAAGTTTACTTAATGGAACAGGCTCGATAACTGCACTTGAACCGCAGAGTAAGGTTTACAAGAGGCTGGAAAACAACGTAAAAATAAACAATATAAAGAATGTGAACTTGCTGCACAATGCAGCATTCTCAAAAGACACGATAGTAAAGATAGGAATAGCTAGATGGGGAGATGCAGAAACCAGTATAGACTACCACGACTCTGTTGGCTATGAGGAAGTTAAAGCCGTTACGTTGGATACCATATGCGAGAAGCCCGATGTAATAAAAATAGATGTTGAAGGATATGAATTTGAAGTATTGGAAGGTGCAAAAAGATCGCTTAAGAGTGTAAAGCACATCATATTTGAGCAGCATCTAAGGAGACTAATTGAACGGAAGGTTCCGCTCAATTCAGTGATAAACCAGGTTAGAGAGCAGGGATTCGACGTGTACGATGCGGAAACTGGAAGAACAATAAATGATTACAGAGATGCAATTGCAATAAGTTCAAACTTTTATGCTACACGGAATGACCAGACTGGATAGGTATTTTTGATGGTTCGATGAAACATTACTGATATTGATAGAAGTCCGGAGATTTTATAGGTAATGAATGAGACACTAATATAACTAATTGGGATATAAAACGTTGTGAGATTGAAGGGTAGACCATATGCACGGTAAGATACTCGATGTTGGATTGTTAAGTATGGCAGGAAATTTCGATAAAACGTTAGGGAAGGGTCCGCAAAAATACGCATATGAGCTGTATACCCATCTTTCGCAGATAGCCGCCGAGAGCGGCATATGCGTAGATAAGCTGGAGCTGGGATTTGCAAGTGGGGATTTTTTGCGCAAGGCCTCCTTTACAATGCATTCGTCAGTAAAGAACCTGAGGAAATATGACGTAATACACTGCCCTGCGCCGATAATGCTAAATCCATTTTTGGCAAGAGGGCCCATTGTAACCACCGTGCATGAACTCGTGATTGTGCCTGAGGGGCACATGCTGTATTCAGCTAGAAAACGGTCGCTCTATGATAAAATACACCCCAGAGAAGTTATTGGCAGTTTGATAAGGAGGCAAATGATGTCCTCGGATTATCTTATAGCAGTCTCAAAACAGGCGAAGGAAGAGGCCATCAAGCTTGGCTATGACGGGAGAAGGATATCTGTGATAAATATAGGAGTCAACGGCATCTTTATATCGAAACCCATTGCTCACAAGAAGCACGGAAAGAAATTTGTGGCTGGCTATATAGGCGCTCTCAACGCGAGGAAGAATGTAAAGTTTGCAATAGAGGCTTTCAGAGCCATCAAGGATCCCGACATGATATTTGAGATATGGGGGAAAAAATCCGGAGAATATGGCAATCTCGCTGCCATGGCGGCAGGTGACAGGAGGATACGATTCATGGGATTTGCCCCTGAAGATGCTCTGGTAGACATCTATGACAGGTTTGATGTTTTCCTGTTTCCTAGCGTTTACGAGAGCCATAGCCAGTCGATACTGGAGGCAAGGGCGCGGGGTCTTCCGGTTATATTAAATAAGTCCGGGAATCTCTCACAGGAGAACAGGGAGCACTGCATCGAGGCCAGATCGCCAGGGCATATGGCGCAGCTAATAACTGATCTAAGGCATAATGGCATTAGCAGCAGGGAACTCAAGAAAGAAGTAGATTATGCAAGGAGGTTTACCTGGCACAGGTGCGCTTTGAAGACCATCGAATTCTACAAAAAGATAGCAGAATAGCATATAGGGCACTTAGTGGCAGTAGCCAAGGCAACTGCTGGCGCAGAGATCACCGTATTGCAATGGAGGCATAATCGGCCAGCATTCTGAGCACTATGCCTAAACTCGGTATGCTATGGGATAGCTCCTTCAAGGTATTTATATCGCCGATATCGGCTCCTCCGGTAAATACAGCAAGCAGAGGGTATGCTGCCAGAACCAAGGCTGCGCCAACAGCTAGAAGCCCTATGCCGCCTATAACGGTACCTAGCAGGATCAGGGCAATAAATAGGATGGCATTTGAAATGAGAATCCCAATCATCTTCCTGATCCTAAAGTCCAGACGGTAGAGTCTGCTCAGATTCCTGATGAAGGCTACGTCTAGCATGAATGGAAGTAGTATGAAGGTTATGAGCGCATAACCCATGCCTTTGAACGTTGGCAGCAGCATGATGAATAGGACTAGCGCGATAAGGTACACGATGACGTTGGATGTCAGCACTGGCTTTACCTTGCCAGAGCTGATTAGCAGGGTGCTTGCATAAGAGCCGGCTATCCCTATCAAAAGACCTATGGCAGCTATGGATATGTATAGCGGCGCGTATGCATATCCGCTGCCAAATATAGAGTAGGAGAACGGAGTTGCTAGTGCAGCTATGTAGAATAACAGCGGCGAAACAAGCAGAATAGCAAGATAGACAGTGTAGCTGTAAATCTTGCCCATCTTGTTCGCAGTGCCTCTGTTTGCTAATGCCGCGGAGAATGCCGGCAGTATGGAAACACTTATGGAGTCGAAGATTACTGACAGAAGGGAATTTGTGCGCGCGGCTACGCCCATGTTGCCTATGACTGAGGTAAGCACAAAGTAGCCAAGGTAGATCAGTCCAAGATTCCCTACGAACCCGCCTATCGCAGAGGACAGTGCCAGAGGGGCTGAAAACCCAAGTATTCTTTTGATGTACTTGTAGGAGGGCATGCGAAATGAGAACTGATCCTGCTTGAATACGATCCACAGACCAGCAAAGAAGCCCAGTAGGTAGCCGAAGATGAGCCCGTATATAGGAGCTATCGCACTATGCCACTCATACGAGAGCCCTATGCTTATTGCTGCCTGGAAAAGAGCCTGCACAGAAACCACTATTGCTACGGCTTTGCCGTTTCCAAGTCCCACGAGGGCATCGTAAAATGTGCCGAAGAACATCACTATTATTATCCAGGCCGTGATGGCTTCTATGAGATAGCCCATGCCCTGCGAGTGGGGATAGACATAGGATGCTATTGCCTGATCGAACATAATGAAGATGGCACCCATCACAAGCCCAGATATGACCACTAAGACAAGGGCATTTGATATTAGTAGGTCCATTTCATCTTTCTTCTTTTCCTGCTGGTACTGGGCCATGAATTTCTGGAGAGCAGAACCTACTCCGAAATAGCCGATTACGCTAAAGATTGATGCAAAAGCTGTGGCGAGGGTGTAGTACCCGTATTGGCCAGGGCCCAGAAGGCGCGTGACAAGTATAAGTGCAATGCCGAGCACTATGAAATTGAATATCTTGCCAAACAGAACGTAACTAGCCACATGCACTGCCCTGGAGCCCACATCCATGCTTCGCTTCATCAGTATCATTACTTTTTTAGGGGTTTATTAATAATGCATGGTAGTTTCGTATCTGCGCGGTATCGTGTATAAATACATTTCCGTCCGATATAGGATACGGACGGCTCGATAATCTGCACGCAGTGACCCCATGGATAGATTGCTTGTAATAGGTGCCACCGGGCTCATAGGAGCCAAGGCATTCGAGTTGGGCCTTCAGAAGTATGAGACATACGGCACATATGCTAAAAACAAGAAAGAAGGATTATTGCAGCTTGATGTTGTGGACAGGCGCGCGGTATTTGGGCTTTTTGGGAAGATCAGACCGGATGTGGTTTTCGATGCGCATGGGATAAACAGCGTTGAACGCGCAGAGTCACACAAGGATGATGCGTGGGCCATAGATTTTGAAGGTTCTAGGAATTTGATGGATGCCAGCAGGCAATCCGGGGCCAAATACATATTCATATCCTCTGACCTCGTATTTTCAGGCACAAAGGCAGTGTATACTGAAAGAGACCGGCCTGACCCAGTCAATTATCTTGGCAGGACGAAGTGGGCCGTAGAGACAATGATGGATATATTCGACATAGACCACATCATAGCAAGGACTTCAGGAACGTATGGAAGAATGAGCAGGACAGGAAAGAAAGGTTTCCCGCAGTTTATAATAGAGAATCTGCACAAAGGAGTGAAGGTGAAAGCCGCCACTGACCAGTATGCGACACCCACACTTGTAGACGATCTTGTGAGGTCAGTTTTTGTACTTATCAGCGCTAACGCCAAGGGAATTTTCAACATAGCCGGGAAGGATTGCATAAGCAAGTATGATTTCGCCAAGGCAGTATGCAGGGAATTCGAGTTGGATGATGGATTGATAGAACCCTGTGGATTTTCAGACCTGCAACAGCTGGTAAGGCGCCCGTTGAGGGTGAAGTTCAGCACTGGGAAACTCGGGAAATACGTTACTGAGAAACCTGTTGGGATGAAGAAAGGGCTAAGGATTCTACATGGAATGCTTTCGTCCAGCGAATATTTTTAGGTCGTTAGGAAAGTAATAATCGAACTTGGTGCCACAATGGTAAATAGATGCCAATCATGCAATAGCAACTCTTGCGTTCCGATACTGGATCTTGGGATGCAGCCGCTATGCAACAAATTTTTGAGATCCGAAGATGAGTTTGTAGGGGAGCAGTTTTATCCCATGGAATTGACATTTTGCAGGAACTGCAAGCTAGTGCAGCTTGATTCCGTGCCACCATCTAACGTAGTTTTCGGCAAGAGCTTCAATTACCTTAGCGGCGCAACCCCTGACAGAGTCGCATATTTCAACCGCTTGGCAGGGCGCATACTAAGAAAATTCAACCTAAAAGATGGCGAGTTCGTCCTTGACATAGGATCGAACGATGGAACCTTGCTAAAACAGTTCAAGGATTATGGCATAAACAGCGTACTTGGCGTAGATCCTGCCCCAGAGCCATGCCGCCTTGCTAACCAGATGGGTGTGGAGACCATAAACAGCAAGTTCGAGACGGCTGCAGCTGACATACTGAAAAGGACGAAGAACAGGATGAAGGTCGTAATGGCACTTAACGTGCTGGCACATACCGATACCGTGCACGAGTTTCTTGATACAGTAACAAAACTGGTCAACGGAAATGATGCAGTGTTTGTAAGTGTATCGCATTATTTGCCAAATATGATATATGGGCGCGAATATGATACAATCTACCATGAGCACGCAAGGTATTATTCGCTCTCGTCCCTTGACTATCTTTTCAAAAAGCATGGGTTGTTCATATACGATGCAGAAAAGATCAGCCTGTATGGAGGCTCGATACTGGTGTATGCAAGGAACCGCCCCACTGCAAAGACCAAAAGGCTTGCCATGCTACTAAAGAAAGAGGATGTGCTGCAGAATATCAAGACATATAGGCTGTTCTCCGATGAAGTCAAAAGAAGCAGGGAGGCATTAAGGCGCATGTTGCAGAGGTTACGGAAAGATGGCAAGGTTATAGCAGGTATAGGTGCGCCAATGAAATCATCTACGCTGCTAAATTACTGCGGGATTGGCAGCGACGTGCTTGCATATATAACCGAACTTAACCAGCTCAAGATTGGCACATACACCCCAGGGACCCACATAAAGGTAGTCGATGAATCAAGAGTATTTAGGGACAATCCAGATGCATGCCTTATACTTTCCTGGGATGTCGCTGGCAGGATAATGAAGTCATTCCGTAAACGGGGGTATAAGGGATCTTTCATCGTGCCCATACCACGAGTAAAACTAGTGAAATGAGCTGTGCTCCTGCCATTGAGGCCGCAGCTATACCTTGCGTGCATCTATGTCGTGGTGCAGCAGCCTGAGTCCTTCGTTTACACCAACTGGCACTTGGCCGGTAAGTTTCTTGAGCTTGACAGTGGACAGGTTGATCTTCTTTGGCCTTATTGAGTCTTTGTACAGCTGTGACATCTTTACCGGATTTATTAGGCTGCTGTCAAGGTCGAATTCCTCGCTTATGTGCATAGCGAATTCGTATTTGGAGATGTTGTCTCCGCCGACCACATGGAATATGCCATTTGAGTCAGACCCATACAGCCTTAATGCGGCATACACTATATCGCTGTTTAATGTTGGGCTGTTGAACATATCGGAGATTATATCAACCCTGGAGCCTTTTCCCAGGCTTTCTATAAGCCACTGTACAAAGCTCTGTTTTCCTGTGCTGCTCACTGCCCCGTAGATTGCCGAGGTCCGTATGGCTATCATATCTATATCTAGCACTTTTAGCACCTCTTCTGTAGCCCATTTTGTTTTGCCGTAGTAGTTTAGAGGGTTGGGCTTGTCGTTTTCAGTGTATATTGGCTTTCTGCCATCGAAGACGTAGTCGGAGGAGATAAATATGTACTTGGCACCGACTGCCTGGCATTCCTGTGCTATGTTCCTTGAGCCATCAACGTTTATTTCCCAGGCCAGGTCCCTGTGCGACTCGCAGTAATCCAAGTTGTTTAGGGCGTGCGTGTCGAGTACCAGATCGGGTTTTACCCTGCCGATTAGCTTTGACACGGCGGCTTTGTCAGTAGCATCAAGCTGCGTGAGGTCTCTGGAATGGTTCTTGCTGTACGTGCCGTATACCTTATACGATGAGCTGCCTATCTCAAACGCCTTTGAGCCAAGAAGGCCGTTGGCACCTATTATGAGCATCTTTTCCATTATTCCCACTTTATGTCATTTATTTTGGGCAGCTGCGCGTCCTTTTTTGATATGGTTGATGGAACCATGGGCCATTTGATGGCAAGGTCGGGGTCGTCCCAGATAATCCCGCGTTCCTTGCCAGGAGCCCATTCCCCATCGATATAATACAGGATTATTGCATCTTCATTGCTAGTTACGATAAATCCATTTGCAAAGCCTTTGGGCAGAAATAGTGCGCTCTTTCCGTCTCCTTTCAGATTTATCTCAACGTGTTTCTTGAAAGTTGCAGATTCTTTGCGCACGTCCACAACTACATTGAATATCTCACCTGACAGGCAACGTATTATTTTTGCCTGCTCGTATGGATGCTGCTGGAAATGGAATCCCCTCAGAACGCCTTTTTTGGACCTGGAAGACTTATGCTGGACAAAGTTGTTTGTTATGCCGTTACTGAAGAATATGTCTTTATTGTACCATTCGGCCATAAATCCCCTATCGTCCTCGTATAGGTCATTCTGTATTAGGATAACCCCCATTCCAATGTCAGTGAACTTGTGCGCCATTTTTGTACACCGGATAATTTAATATCGACCGTTAACTTTCATTATTTTGTTCTTTTTATATAGATTTACGGCCTCCCTGATAGCCGGAGCCTGCATTCTGAGCCTGGACCAGATGTTTGGCCTTATTGCCAACTTGTCGTTTTTGAAGCTTACGAAATCAGACAGCACATCGGTAGCGAAATAAAATGGGAGCGTGCCCCTTGCATACCTCAGATAGCACATGTATGCATTCCTGCGCATGCAAAACTCTATGTCGCTTGGCGTCCATTTCTTCTTTACTTTTCTATTGAGGGTGGAATACGATTCTAGATGGGTGATGTTTGTATTCCCGACGTAATACAGCTTGTACCCGTTACGCCGTAGCCTGGAGGAGAGGTCGATGTCCTCCCAGCTGAAAGGCGAGTAGATCTCATCGAAACAGCCCACCTTAAGCAGCGCCTCCTTTTTCATTAGGGCCAATGATGAGCATGCAATGTCCTGGTATCTCGAGGTACTGCTTAATTCCCTGTCCTTTATCATTATCACCCCGATTGCAGACAGCTTGGTGCCGCCATGCTGGATCTGGCCGTTGGGGTACCTAAGCCTGCAGTTAACCATGCCTATGGATCCGTCCTTTTCAGCCGCATCCGCCATCTTTTTGAGCCAGAGGCCGTCGTTGAACACCATGTCGTTGGTGACTAGCAGCACATATTCTGCATCGGGATATTTATTCAATGCGAATTTTATCCCGTTATTCTGCAAGGACGCGCTTCCCTCGTCCAGAGCCGTCTTTGCAGGGATATCGGGAAAATTTTTGCGAACATACCCCATGGAGCCGTCACTGCTGCTAGCATCAACAAAGACGAATTCAAGGTTGGGATAGTCAACCTTCATCAGGGATTTGATGCACGTCTTGAGTATCGGCTTGCCCTCGTATTCTATAGCAATGCCATTCCAGTTCAATATTGCAGCGACTACTTTTGGGTAACCTTTCATCATGCCACTTCAGATTGACTTGTGCTCGTCTAGTAGTTCTTGAACCTGTAATCGCGCAGGGCCTCGTAGCCGCGCGCAAGCTCAGCAATCCCTTCCTTTAGGTCGTAATTAAAGGTGAATCCTGTTGCTAGTATGCGCGCGTTGGAAACGACATAGTTGCGCTTGTCAGGATCCTGGCCAATCTCCGAATAGAAGATGTTGAGATCGGGAACTTTCTCTTTTATCATATTGCATAGCTCTTCCTTGGTGATGTTGTAGTCCGGATGGCCGACATTGTATGTCTTGCCGTTCATCCTCTCCCAGTTTAGCATCGTCCATAGGAAGGCTCGCGCAGCATCCCTTACGTGAAGGAAATTTCTCTTGAAGGTCCTCTCGAACAGCACTATAGTCTTGTCGCTGACAGCCTTGTTAACGAAGTTGTTGACGAGCAGATCCGTGCGCATCCTTGGAGAGAAGCCAAACAGAGTGGCAAGCCTAAAACATACGGAATCCCCGGCTTCGAGTATGGCCTTCTCTGCAGCCACCTTGCTCTTTCCGTAGGTTGAGATGGGAGTCAGGGGGCTGTCTTCTGTACATTCAGTCTTGCCGTCTGTTGTGCCATATCCGCTGTTTGTAGTAGGGAATATCATCCTCTGCCCAGGCTTCCTGCTTTTTAGCAGGGTCAGAATTGAATTGTAGTTTATCAGCCATGTCACCTCGGGTTTTTGCTCCGACACAGGGAATCCCACTATCGCAGCAAGAGGGATTATGAAGTCGTACTTGCTGCCATCCATAACCTTCTGCATGAATTTCTCGTTTGTGACATCGCCGTATACGAAGTGCAATCTGTCATTCGAGAAGAGGTTGAATAGTGTATTTTGTGCGTAGGATAGGTTGTCCACAACAGTAACGCTAAAACCGCGCTCTATCAGCATCTCTGTCAGTATAGATCCAAGATAGCCTGAGCCCCCTGTTATGAGGACGCTGGTGCCCTTTCCGAGCTTGGCAAGCTGTGCCTCCTCAGTTTCTCCGAATTCGGCCTTCATATAATCACAACTAACTGTGGCTATGCGTTAAGAATATAATAACCTTGCTGTCGCGGATTAGGGAAATGCATCTGGTGCATGATTGAAATGGTGCTTTGGCATGTGTACAATGGCATCAGGACAGATGGATCAAGAAACTGGCAGTATTCTCACAGTCTTACTTTCCCCGACCTGATATCCTTGTCAACTTCCTCGGCGTCCTTTATCGAGTCTATGGAATTGAAATAGGATCCGGTGAATTTTGCGCATGAGAGCCTTCCGCCGCTGGCAAGTTTTGGAAATACGTCTTCCTCAAGCCTTCCGGATCCTGGAAGAGACTTGAGTGCTTTAGAGCCCATAAGCAGCACGCCTGCGTTATACCAGTATCCGCCAATAAAGGGCCTGTCCTCGAATCCGATTATCCTGCGATTCTTTATTGACACAAGGCTCTTGCTGCTGCGATACGGTACAACTGCAAGGCATGCGAGCTCCCTCCCATTTAGCCTGAGCCTTGCAATATTCAGGTCGGTGATATTGTCGCCGTTAACTATAAGGAACTCCTTCTCGTGCTCAACAAATTTGCGTGCGTTTGATATGGCGCCTGCGCTGCCTAGCTGCCTGTCTTCTATTGAGAACTCGAAGCTGCCGGACATGCCCATTGACTTTATGTACGAAACGAGTTTGCTTGCACGGTATCCCCCAAGAAGCACGAATCGGTCTATGCCATTTGCCATTAGCCACCGTATCTGCCAGAATATTATTGGCTTGCCGCCTACTTTGACCATGGGTTTTGGAATGCTGTTGGTCAGAGGGCGTAGTCTCTTTCCCATCCCGCCTGCAAGTATCAGGGCTTTCATGCTACCCCCTTATAGCGTCTGGCAATGAATAGCATGCCAAGAAGTCGATTTGGATGGTGATGAAGCAGGCATAAGCTATCGAGAAGAATAAAAATGCAGCTATAAAATGCCATAATCTAGCCTTGTCCATCTTATCCCTCCTTTTTCTTATAAGCGTGCATGTTGAGACTGTCTATGGCCTCTATCTCGAATCCCATTGAAGCAAATTCTCCTGGGACTGTGGTGAACGAGCGGCCTCTCTTCTTCAGGAGCTTCTCGTTATTCTCGAAGATGATGTGAGAGGCTGATGCGAATACCTGACGCCCCCCTTCGATGGCTTCGCTCTCCCAACCCTCGACGTCCATTTTTATCACGGTGGGATACTTCTTTCCCTTGAAATAGTCATCAAGTCTTACACAATCTACAGTCTCAGTTCCTTCTGCCTCCTGAACAAAGCTGCTGCTCGCTGAACTGTAATAACTTATATTCAGGTTCAATTTCTTGGAACTGTTAGATACGGCAGCACAATTCGCTGTCACCTTTGATTCGAGGTTGTTGAGCTGTATATTGTGCTGGAGGACTGCATAGGTCCTTGATGCAGGCTCGAATGCATAAGTATGTGCGGTGTGTAAGCCGAAGAGTACCGCGTATATCCCCACATTCGCGCCAAGATCGAGGCAGATGTCATTTGGTTTGATTATGGATTTGAGAGTACGCATTACTGCTGGCTCATATGGTGTGCCCACATGAATATCGCCAGTATCAAACTCGTCACTATACATGAAACAATTCAGGTCTGGAAAGTATGCGGCTTCATTGTTACCGCCTAGAAGCATCTTGCGTATCTTCTTAACTAATGTGAAGCGGCCTATGCCAGTCATGCTGCCTATTTTGTAAGCATACCTGTAGAGCTTCCTTTTACTCGAGTTATCGTGCGAAGTTGTCATGTTATTATCGGCTTTGTAGTTCTTTTGAGAAGTGTATGGGAATTTGGATCGCCCTGTCTTCGACCTGCGCTCTTGCTGCCTGTAAGCATCGATATCCCCTTGTCCAGTGGTATCCGTGCACTGAACCCAAGCTCTCTTTTTGCCTTGGATGTGTCAGCCAGCGTCTCGCGCACGTAATTGCTTATGGGCATCTTTATGTATTTTGGCTTTATGGCGGTGCCGAGTTTCTCGTTTAGCACCCCAACCATGCTATTGACAGTATGGCTGCTGCCTGTGCCCACATTGTATACCTTAAAGCCCTTTACGGCATGAGCTCTCACCAAGGCCTCAACCACATCATCTACGTGTATGAAATCGCGCTTCTGAGTGCCGTCGCCATATATCACAGGCCTGTGGCCCTTCTCCATTAGCCACATGAACTGGGAGATAAGGTTTGCGTACTCCCGCTTGGCCCTCTCCTTTGGACCGTACACGGAAAAGAACCTCATGGCAGCTATATCGGAGTCGTAAAGCAAGCCATAGAGCTCTGATGCACGCTCTGCAAATATGCGCCCCTCGGTGTAGTAGTCGGTAACCTTGTACTGCGCATCCTCTCTGTGAGGAGGCTTCACGCCGTTGTATATTGACGAGGTTGATGCAAATACAAGTGGCACACGATGCTCGCGTACGTATTCCAGTACATTTATCATGTCGCTTGCGACTTTGCCCAGAAGCCTGGGGTCTTTCTTGTACATAGGGGTCGATGAGTACATGCCCAGATGGTATACAATATCGGCATCGAACCTTGGTTTTGAGATATCTGCAGATGATGACCTTTTCAGGGTCACATTGCCGGATTTCATTGCCTTGGAGAGGTTCCCTATTGAGCCCGTGTGCATATTGTCTACAACCAGTATCTTGTTGTTGGTGCACAGCCGGTCTACCAGCGTGCTACCGATGAATCCTGCACCACCTGTAACTATTATGTTCTTGCCGCTAAGTGTTGTCATGCATACGCCTAGGGATTTATTACCTATCTAGTCTTAATAACATTATTGATTATATGAGGCATTATGGAAACTCCGGGAATGAAAGTGCGCCCGGTGATGCTGAAGTTCTGGTTCTGCTGGACAGAGACGGGGTACTGTGCAAGAACATGCCGGCTGGCATGCACGGCCTTGCGAATTTTAAACCTGTGCCTGGACTGCATAGGGCAATGCAGAAACTTGGAAAGATGGGGGTCAGAGTAGGCATAATCACTAACCAGCCGGATGTTTCGAGAGGGCTTCTATCTGTTGCCGAGTTGGCCAGGGTAAACAAGAAGGTGATTGATGAGGCGATTGCTGCAGGAATCAGAAGGTCTGATTTTACGGTAAAGGTATGCCCGCATACAGTTGAAGACAGATGCAGTTGCAGGAAACCAAAGGCAGGGCTCGTGGAACAGGTAGTTGGCCATTTCAGACTTAACCCAAGGTCACTCAAAGTGTATATTGTAGGTGACAAGTTCACTGATCTTGAGGCGCTGGAGAATTATTATCATGAAACCCTAAAGCCACTGGGGATATCGAGGGATAGGATCGTCACTGTATTTCTGAATTGGAGGTATGGAGAACAGTCAGAGGAAAGGACGTACATGATAGTAGGCAATCGTAAGATATCCCAGGACATTGAAGCAAGAAGCCTTTATTCTGCCGTAGATAGCATAGCCAAGCGAGAGGAATGCAGGCTATAGGCTTGCAGGATTACCCTGGCTATAGATCACTTTGCTCCCTTCGGGATCAATGCCTACAGGTTCGTGCTTTAGCTCGGGAACAGAGTCTATTATCTGCTGGTGTTTTTCAGGCTCTGCGAAGAACAGGAAGAATCCGCCGCCCCCGGCTCCCATGATTTTGCCCCCTTGGGCCCCGTTCTTCCTTGCGGTATCGTATATTCTGTCAAGATAAGGGTCGCTTATGCCCCCTGCCAGGGTCTTCTTGAGCATCCAGTTCTCATGCAGTAGTCTCCCTGTTTCCTGCCATTTCCCATTTTCCAGGGCTTCGCACTGATCGTATGCCAGCTGCGCCATTTTCTTGTAGGAATCCATGTGATCCGGCGCAGCAGATGCCTGCTTTGCGTGTATAGCGCTTGAGCTGCGCTCCTTTCCGGTATACATGAACAACAGGTGGCGTTCAAGCTCCCTGAAGTCTTTTTGATTTATCTCTATGCGCCTTGCCTTTGCCGTGTCATCCTTGAAGAATTCCATTAGCAGAAGACCGCCGTAAGCTGCAACATACTGGTCCTGCCTGCCTCCAGCTTCCTTTAGCACCTCGCGCTCTATGTGTATGGCTTCCTCGGCAAGCTGGCTCTGCGTGACTTTTTCTCCCTTCCATACGTGCAGGGCGTGGAGCAGCCCCACGGCAAATGAGCTGCTTGATCCTATCCCAGTCCCATGCGAAGGCATGTCTGCTATGGTGGAGATCTCTATGCCCTTGCTTATGCCAAGCATCCTTAGGCTCTCCCTGGCAGATGGATGATGAAGCTCGTTTATGTTTGTAACATCGGTCTCCACTTTGGCATAGTGCAGCCTTATGCTGTTCTCGAAGAAATATTTGTGTACGCCAAGGAACACATGCCTGTTCATGGCCCCGCTTACAACGGCCCCGGTGCCGTAGTTCTTGTAGTATTCGGGTATGTCAGTGCCTCCTCCTGCAAAACTTATCCTAAAAGGTGTCCTTGTAATGACAACCCTGTTTTCCCCTGCCATAAAATCAACATTATTCTATCAGATCCTCCACTATCTTCGAGAGGATGTGCCCTATTGTTATGTGCACTTCCTGTATCAATGGTGTGCTTGTGCTGTCAACCCTTATTATCCTATCCGCCTTGCCGCGCAAATTTCCGGCAGTCTTTCCAGTAAGCGCTATTGTGAAGCATCCTATCTTATTGGCCTCTTCCATGCCCTTGATCACGCTCATGGCGTTGCCGCTTGTGGATATGCCTATAACTACGTCCTTCTCTGCGGCTGTTCCGCGCATCTGCCTTGCAAATACCTCGTCATATCCAAAATCGTTTGAGAGAGCCGTAAGCGATGAGGTATTGGTTGTAAGAGCAACTGCAGATAGCGGTCCGCGGTCTTTCCTCTCGCACATGCCGGAGAATTCGGCTGCTATGTGCTGCGCGTCTGCTGCGCTTCCCCCGTTGCCGAATATCAGCAAGGTGCCCCTGCCATTTATCATGCGCTGCGCCATCTCAAGCCCTATCTCATAGATCTCATCCACGTTAACTAGCTTACGTATCCTAACCCCTTCGGCGATGTAGTTCCCGACCTGCTGCTTGTCCATATTATCACAATCTAGCTGCGTTTGCCTTAGATAGCGCAGATTTGATTTGCATGAATATGCAATATTAGCAATAACTGCCCCGAATATATATAGATATACTATCGTCTGCTTCGCACGTGTGGTCTGCCGGCGGTTCTAGCCGAATACTCTTTGCAGAAGAGCGCTGGATTGCAGAATTTGCTCTGCCTAGATTTTATTGTTTCTTCATCCCAGTCCCACCACTTTATCACTAATAGGTCTTTGATAATTGACTCGCCAAATCGGTAGCGTTTGTGCCTTGCTGGAGTTCCTGCAACTATCTCGTAGGGCTTTACATCCTTTGTGACTATCGCGCCAGCGCCTATGACCGCTCCAGACGCTATTACCTTGTTACCTATAATCTTGACGTCGTTACCAACCCAAACATCATGACCTATCCATACTGATTTGGCGGCAGGATTCGGATGCGGGCTTATGTTATTAGAGACCATTTCTGGGGTGTGCACCCCGCTTGGCAATATCTGCAGGTTGCGGCCTATGTGGGTATATTTCCCAATATATAATGAGAAATTGTTATCCCTGACGTTCTGTACCTCTATTATACTGTTGGATACTGAATATTCGCCTAAACACAGGCTTTTGAATGCGGATGGAGGCATCCTCAGATATAAGTGGGACTTCGGATAATTTATGCCATATAGCACTTTATAGATGAAGTCGACGAATCCGCCAAATATCATGCACACATCGGCATACACAGAATATGCCAGGTCTTCAAGGTTCATTGTATCCCTTCTCTTGCCATGGTGTAGGCATTCATTGTCTCTTTCGTGCATTTTTCCCAAGTAAAGCTGCGCGCGTATGCCATGGATCTGCTTCTCAGCGCTTTATTGTACCCATTCAGCTTAATATCTCCTATCAGGTGTGCCATTTCAAATTCATCCTTGGCTTCTAAACAGAACCTCTTTACTTCCTTTGGTATTTTACCGTACTTGTAGACTATAACTGGCAATCCTCGTGCTTGGGCTTCCAGTATCGGCAGTCCGAAACCTTCGTATAGGCTTGGGAAGACTAGCACGTCAAAATTATCATATATTGCAATTTTTTTGCTCTCCTTGGCAAATCCGCTTAGATTCACCCACGAGAGACTATGGTTTTGTTTGTACGCTGAAAGGGTTCTCGCTTCGTTCCCTACCCCATATATTAGAAACTTTGTACCTGAATTACCCATCGCCTTGGCTGCCCTAAGAAGCATTATCACGTTCTTATGGTATGCGAAAGAGCCGATATATCCCACAGTAAAGGTATTGCGCTTCTTTGCAGTGATAGGAATGGAGTATCTCTTGCTTATCCCTATGTTGACCACAGAGTGATCGCCTAGGTCAAATAGTTTCCTTGCCTCAAGCATTGTCTGGCTGGAATCAAAGATGATGAAATCTGAGCGTATGACTGCCTGCAGTATGCTACGCTGTACCATCGCATTGTATGCCCTCTGCATAAGACCGCGATGGAGACCTTTCCCAAATCGAGATACATCGTGTATAGTTGTTATTACTGGCGTTTTTTTGTTTGAAGACTTTGAAACCGCAGCGGCAAAACCGACCTCCTGGTTGACTATGTGAACAATGTCAGGACTCATATGAACTGCATTCCTTACCTTTGCACTGAGCTCTGAGTTAATTTTAAGCAGGCCTGAGATGTCGTTCTTCTTTGAGCGGCTTATCGAGTACACCTGCTTGACGCGGTTCTTCCTGCTAAGCTGCAGGTACATGTTGTACGCATACTCGGTTATGCCGTCGCCGCTGCCAGGCATCGGCCTTATCCCGTTGACCAGAGCTATATCCATACTAGTCTGACCCGTGTTAGTATCCTCACTCCATCCATCTCTTTCCCCTCTCGTACCTGAGCTTCAGAAGCCCGATTAAAAGGCCTATTCCGCCCCTCTGTGCAGAGTATCTTTTGTTGAGCCACTTTATCGTGCTATCCTTGTCAAGCTCAAGGAACTTTATAAGGCCTTCTTTGTACAGTATCTTCGATATTTCAAAACTTTCAGTGGCGTCTTCTTCCCTCTGCCATGCCTTGACCTTTGCAAGAGCCTTGCCTGCATCAACAAGACCACTGAATACGCCGCTTATCCTGCGCTTCTTCAGGTACATTGCAACTGCCATGAGGTAATAGAACATGAAATAGTCAAAATGGCTCGCCTCTTCCCCTGCGTGCTTTAGCCCCAGCTTCTCGTATAGGGTAAGCAGCGTCTTTAGGCTTGCGCCTCCTGCACCTGCGCGGTCCTGCCTGTCCGGTACTGTAACTTTATAGAAATAGTCTATCAGCCTTAGGTTGTAATCCTTGTACGACATCCGCAGGAATTTCTCCATGTTGGAGTATCCGAATGCGGCATTGCCCCGCAGCTCGGCAACATGGTCTATGTAGTATTCGCTGCCCGTTATTTTCTCTATATGGCCGTTAATCGCAGGCTCTTCGTGTATTATGCCTTTGAAAGTAACACTGCCTTTCTTGAATAGCCTTGTCTGCCAGTTGGTGAACGACCCGCGAAATCCCCTGCCGACTTCCTCGTACCGCCTTATGGACAGCGCCTGGGATCCTGCTTTGTTTATGATCTTATGAAGGTCGGATTTGAGGGCTGGGCTAAGCCTCTCGTCAGTGTCAAGAAGCATAACCCAGCCGTTTGTGCATTTCTTAAGCGCCCACATGCGAAGCGGGTCAGGGTAGCCTAGCGGTATGGCATAATATATCCTGAGTTTCGCAAGACCCATCCTGGCTTTCGCAGATACCAGCTTGCTGTGGATTGTTTTCATGCTCGAATCTATAAGGACAATTTCGTCTGCTATTTCGTATATGTCTTTTGCCAGCGCAATGGCCTTTGCGGCGTCGTCCCTTGAGAATATGAGCACCGAGAGCCTCTTTGCCAATGTATGACCCGGATAGTTATCGTAGATGGATGTTTATAAAGTTTGAAGTAGAGTAGTGCTTTGAGGATTTGCTTATGCTGCGAGTTGCTGATTTCAGCCTTAGGCACACCGTGGAAAGCGGGCAGCCGCTTACTTTTCATTCCAGATACTCTGCGGGCAATGGGATCGAGAAGCTGGTTTACACGACCCAAAAGGGCAGGATCGACGTCAGGTTTAGCGGCACTGGATTGCGCTACTTTTTTGAGGGGAATTACACGAAGGCAAGCGCAGGCAAGGAAGTTGTGCGCAGGCTTGGAATCGAAACCAACATGGATAAGGCGTATGCAGCCATAGGAACAGATAAGTTCATGTTGGACGCAATAGGCAGATGCAGGGGCATGCGCGTTACTGCCAATGACCCATGGGAGACTGCGCTTTGTTTCGTAATCTCTCAGTTCAACAACATAAAGAGGATAAGAGGCATAATTGGAAGGCTTATGGGCCAGTTCGGGGAGGAATTTGGAGGCACAAGGCTCTTTCCAGGGCCTGAGGCAATAGCCGCGGCAGATCTGGGCAGTATACGGGCATGCGGCACCGGTTTTAGGGATAAGTACATAAAAAACGCTGCAGAGCAGTTCGCATACAGCTTTGAGCCTGAAAGGCTTTACAGCATGGGATACGATGGCGCTAAGGATGCCCTTATGGAGCTTGACGGCGTAGGCGACAAGGTTGCAGACTGCATACTGCTTTTCGGATATGGCAAGATGGAGGCTTTTCCGATAGACGTTTGGATAAAGCGCACAATTGAGCAGGTATACTTCAAGGGCAGGAAGAAGAGCGTTGCAAGGATACATGAATTTGCAGACTTGACATGGCCAGGATGGCAGGGATATGCGCAGCAGTATATATACCACTTCGGGAGAATGAATAGCATTGGCTGATAAGATGCTTGCAGACCTTAGGAAGATAGAGGAGAAGGTTGCAGATCTCGAATCCAGCAGGGACAGGGTGATGCAACTGTCGCGGGAGCTCATAAGAACCGCAGGCAAGGCCATTGCGCTTATGCACGCCAAGGGACCGCGCAGCGCTGACGCCATGCTTTTGGATCTCAAAAAAATGAAAAATGCTCTTTCTGATGCCCAGAAAGGTTTCGAGTACTACTCGCTGCAGGCGCACCAGGAATATACAGAGGCCATGGTGCTGCACGGGATACTGGCAGGAATGAAGATGCCAAGGATGGCTGAGATCGGTGAGACCGAGGTGCCGTACCTGCTAGGCCTCATGGATGTGGTTGGAGAGCTTAAACGGGAGGCCATAGAGTCGATAAGGAAAGGCAGATACGATAATGCAAGGTCTTATTACGATATAATGGCGGATATATATGATTCCACGCTGCATATGCGCTTTTCTGGATCCATTCTCCCTGATTTCAGGCGCAAGCAGGACTCCGCACGCATACAGCTTGAGGGAGTCATGAACGAACTTGCGCATCTTTCGCACGAGGGACGTGGCAGCAAGGTTTAAATACTTAATCCATGGTTATGGTTTACTAGTTATAGGGAATCTCCATGAAGAATATGAAGCTGCAAAGCGCAATGGAATACCTGATGACCTACGGTTGGGCCATATTGATTATAGCAGTCGTTATGGTTGCACTGTTCTCATTAGGAATACTAGGCGGATCTCCGCTAGGCACCACATGCCTGCCACAGTCAGGTTTTGAGTGCACAAGCCCGGTCTTCAGCCACAGCACTGGCCAACTTTCAGTAACAATGGGTCAGAACAGTGGAACTGGGTGGACTAGCGCCAATATAATATTCGTACCGCAAGGTGTTTCTACCACACAGATATCCGGATCTATATTCAGCGCCCAGAATGATTTTGTAGCAGGCGCAGTGAATAACGGCCAGATCATTACAGCTACAATACCAGTAGTAAACACTATTGCAGGCTACCCCATAGTACTTACCACTATGCCGGCAGTGGGATACACAGCTGCAGGAACCATTTGGGTGCAGTACACTGTAGCAGGCAGCTCTGCTTTCTACTACGCAGAGATGGCAACAGCAACTCTGAAGGCAGCATAAATAGTGCTGCTTTCTTCTTTTTCTTTATTTTTTCATAGATAATTTAGCTTGTGCTATGGAAGCATTGGGCTTTAAATTTTTACCATTTTAAGGTATGGATAGGATGAGACATTGGCAGCAGGAACCAAAGATTCTATCGGGATTGCTGCCAGCATAAAGAAAGTGTACAAACTTCAGGCTGCAATGGAGTACCTGATGACCTACGGTTGGGCCATCCTATTCATAGCAATAGTGATTATAGCCTTATTCTCGCTTGGCTTATTCAGTGGATCTCCCCTTGGAAGTACATGCAGAGCCCAGGTAGGATTCCAGTGCGGCAGCCCGCAGTTCAGCCACCAGACTGGCACACTGAGCATTCAGATGGGGCAGGAGACAGGGGCAGACTGGGTCTCTGCAAATATAATGTTCATACCGCAGGTAATCGAGCAATCAAGCGCGATACCGCAGGTCTTTACCCCAGGCAATTATGTAGCAATAGGAGCAGTGCAGAGTGGGTCTGTTATTACGCTTTCTGGAGCTAGCGCCATACCGGTGGCTGCGCCGCTTGGGCTGAACACCCCGCTAAACCTAGGGACAAATGCTGCTGGAGAGATATGGGCGCAGTATACCATAAACGGAAACGCTGGATTCTTATATGCAGAGGTTGCTACAGTGAGTCTAAAGGCAACATAATGAACATGATATCTATTCGATTCTCTATTGGGGAGTTTTACAATGGCTAAACTGCAAGTCATCATGGAGCGCAAGATGACAGGAATATTCATCGCACTTCTAGCAGCTGTAATAATTATAGTGCTGGTGGTCTATTCTTTTGGCCTGATGAACTCGCGCGCTGAGAGCACTGAGTGTCTCACGCAGCCGGGATTCAGATGCCAGGGGCTGGTTTACAGCAATTCGACTGGAGACATAACAGCTACCCTTGTGCAGGTTACGCAGAATACCTGGATTAGCGCAAATATAATTGCCATAGAATGGAACGGCTACTCCGGGGAGACCCCTAACGCAAGCTATTTCATATCAGGCAAGGATGCAGTGGCAACCAATATTGGGGACAACCAGCCCGACACAGTCGCAATGCCCCTGCTCAGCCAGCAGGGCCATGTGATAGGCAGGGTTCCGCCGGCATACCAGACAAGCGCTGAGATATGGGCCCAGTACACCACGGCAAGCGGAGGGCCTTATTATGTGATGATGGCAAAGGCCCTGGCCACTGCAGTGTAGGAACAGACTATGCTAGCGTTTTGCCTGGGCTTGCTGCAAGCTCCTTTTTGATGGCGAGCACCTCGTTGAGCTCGTTGGCGCTGAGGAGTGGCTTTCGCGTGCGGTCTATGTCGTCTATCGATATCCTCGGGCATGCAGTGTTAACGAAGGCATCGAACTCTAGCATGTTGTTTATCGAGTCGAAGTCGAATGTGTTAGATACCAGGATAGCGGCACTAAGCCCCGATCCTTCTATCTTGGCCTTTAGTATCCTTGCCATGGCCATGTTGGCCTGGCCGTTCTTTGTTGTCACAAGTATGCCGAAATTCTTGGCATCGGCTGAAGCGAGCATCTTGCCACGGCTCCTCTTGCGGTACACATCCCTGTATTTGTCAATGAACTCGACAGAGCCTTGGAAAGGCTCTACTACAAGGAATGGTTTTGTAGTCATGAGTAGAGCGCCTAGCGGATGGAACATTCCGCCGCCAAAATAGACGAACGCATCCACATCGCGGTCTATGCTGGTTGCGCTTCCAACGTCGCATCCCAGTATCTGGCCGCGCTGCTTGGCGAAGCCGTAAGGCTTGCCCATAACCACCGTCTTTCCATTCTCCCTGAAAAAATCTGCCACCTTGGGCAGCTGGTGCATGTGCTGTATCGTTGTCACAAGGCCTATGCGGGAATACGGCTTGAGAGGCTCAAGCGCCCTGTCAAGTATCTGCATGTCGGCGTCTATGTCGTATGGGACATATTCGACGTTGAAGTCTACGTGGTGGAACTCCGCATGGCCAAAGTGCACTATCTTGTCCGCCTTCACGTTGCGCGCCTCGTCGATTGCAAGGTCGCATGCGCCGAAGGTGGGAGTTGCCGACACCACAACCTCGTTTCCCTCGGCCTCAAGTTTCTTTGCGTGCATGAGCGCCTGCTGCTTTAGCCCCTCTGGAAATTGAAGAAGTATCTTCATTGCGTCAGCTTTTACAATCAGGATTACGTCAGTAGCCTTTAAGGCATCCCACATATATATTGTTTTCCATACATATCCATCTGGTATTCGATGGAGCAGGTAATACTCGTAGACCACAGCGACAACGAGATCGGGACGGAGGAGAAGATAAAGGCACACGAGAACGGGGCGAAGCTGCACCGTGCGTTCTCGATATTCATATTCAACAGCAGGGGAGAGACAATGCTGCAGCAAAGAGCCGCGTCCAAGTACCACGGAGGTGGATTGTGGTCAAACACAGTATGCAGCCACCAGAGGAAGGGCGAGTCCACCCTTGACGCTGCGCACCGCAGGCTTAGGGAGGAGATGGGATTTGACTGCGATATGCACGAAGCCTTCGCATTCGAATACAGAGCCGAGATGGGCAACGGGCTCACTGAGCATGAATACGACCATGTAGTCATTGGCACTTACGAAGGCACCCCCAGGCTTAACCGCAATGAGGTGCAGGACTGGAAATGGGTGGGCCTTGACGAGCTGCGGGATGGGATGATGGCACACCCAAAGGAGTATACGCCATGGGCCAAGATGGTTATTGACAGGGTCATTGATTACTATAAGAAAAGGAGCGCGGCAGATGCAGAGCCTGTTTCCACCTGACTATTGCGGGTTTTATATAGGAGACCAGAACGCCCCGTATCACTGAGAATTCCCCGCATCCCCAAGCACTGGCAAGGCTTCTTTTGGGATTTTGAATGCTTCAATGGCCCTCACGCCCTGTAAGATCTTGAATTGTGAGTTTGCCGTCTCTGTAGCTGGATTTGGCGACGCGACCTTCATAGGAGTACGTTGCGGCTATTGTGCGCTGATTCTACGTAGTGAGGTTGGGGTAGGTGACCACAAGCCAGCTCCCTGCCCCGTATCCCTGGCCGTTTACCTGGCCAGGATACTGGTCTCCCACATAGTGGTAAAGAGGATATCCGTAGTAAGTGGTCTGCTCGGTGCCATTTGTCCTGGTTATGGTACCGAACTTGGACGCGCTTATGCCTTGGGGAAGTATGAGGTTTGAGATGTAGACCGGCTTCCAGTATACCTCGCACTGGCCATAGCACGTGCTCTTGTTGCTGTAGGGGATGTCCTGGGCATGGAGATACAGGGCGTAGCCGGTTGCATTTGTTAGGTATGTGCCGACATGCACCGATGCGTTTGCAGCCAGCTTCACGGTATATGCAGGCGTTGCGTTGCTAGAGCCTGAAGGCCTAGTTGCATTGGCAGTTGTAGTCTGAGTGGATAACGTCGTAAGAGCAGTGGTTGCAGCAGTTGTGCTCGATGTTGACACAGAAGTATTATGAGAGACGTACTGCTGCGTTGTCGTGGCATGCGGTGCCATATTCTCCCCGACCAGCAGGCCGAGTGAGAATGCGATTATGGCAACCACTATAGATGCCAGCAATATCACTGCAGGGTTCCATCGTTTCATAAGCGGAATGTTGGAGATGAAGCATTATAAAGCATGCGCATGGATTTAGGCTGCCTTGCCTATCTGCGACATGGTTATCGTGTATGTGCCGGAGAGCTTTGATGCTGCGCGCCTCATGGCATCCCTTGCCACAGTCTTCGCCGAGCTTACCGTCTTTAGCCTTAGGACAGTCTGGTTCTTGTGCACCCTTGCTGCAATAGAAGATGGGGTGCCAAACGAAAGGGACATTCCCTGTGAAAGCCTGTCTGCGCCTGCGCCTGTTGCCCTCTTCTTCTCCCTCACAACATTGTGGGGATATGTGACAACTGTGAAGTAATAGTTGTTTATAAGCTCCCTCTCAAGGTGCTTGTTGGCCACCTGCCGTGCTGCCTCAAGGGCATTGCTCCTTAGCTGCACGTCCTGGTTTGAGTTCAGAGTGAGCTCAAGGTCGTAGTTTGGCTTGTTCACGCCCATGTTGAATATTAGCAGGCTTGTGTGCGGAAGCGACTTGACATAGTTCTTTCTGGGCTTTTTCACCGAGTACCTTGCCCATGACTGGCTGAGTATGTACCTCACTGATCTTGCTGGCCTAAGTTTCATAATATCACTAACACTAGCGAAATAGCAGCAGATATATGCATGGTTAAGATTAAAAGGCTTTTTGTGGCTGCTGGTTTTTATGGTATGCCAGGGCCCAGCTGCAGTATTGCGGCAGGTTGAACCCTTACACCTTGAATATTACTTTGCCAAGTATGCTGCTTTGCTCCACTGCGCCAAAATCCCTGCTGTCCTCGCTCTCTGGACCGTTGTCCCCCTCTACATATATCCTGGCGCCTTCTATCAAGCGCACCCTCTTTACCAGCGTAATGCCACTTGCCGGATGCTTCATTACCACCATGTCGCGCGGCGCTAGCCTGCACTGCGCCGCCCATACGAGTATGTAGTCGCCCTCCATTAGGGTCGGCTCCATGCTTCGCTCGGCTACCCTGTATATCGCTATGGGAAGCTTCATCTTCATGCCTTCGGATAGACGAAGGTCCTCTCCGTCGGATAAAAGGACTTTACCCTTACAGTCTGCACATTCTTGGTCTTCCAGAAGGCCTCTGCGAACTTCTGCACGCTCTCAAGAAGCGCCTCGGCATCCTTTAGGTCTGTGCTCTGCTTGGCCTTGCCTGCAAGCTTGAGGGTGTCCCACACAAGGTCATTTAACCCAGGGTTCTCCTTGGCATGCTCCGGCTTCATGTAGTCGCCCCATATCACGGCAACCTCGTGCTTTGCTATCTCGGCATGCTCCTCCTTGACCTTGACGTATCTTATCATCTTGTTCCTTGTCTCAGGGCTTGAGCCGTCTGCCTTGGCAAGATCGGCTATCAGCATGTCCATCCTGACAACAGTATGCGCCGCCACCTGCGCAGCATGGGGGTCGTATATGCCGCATGGTACGTCGCAGTGCGCGTAAGCAACAGGGAACCCCATCACTGAATCCAGCTTCTCCAATAATACTCTTGCAGTTTTCACTCAATCACCTGAATAATTACGCATTAAAGGTTAAATAAAGTTGCGTGGATGTTGGCGCGCTTTGGAGCAGTAAGTTTTAGCCCCACATCTCCGCGCGTATCTCTCGCTCAGGGACCCCAAGGCCCGCAAGGGCCTGCTTGAGGGCCTTTACGAACTCTGGCGGTCCGCAGATGTAGCTTATGCGCTCCTTGACATCCGGAGCGTACTTTGATATCATCTGCGCATTGACGTGGCCGGTATCGCCCTTCCACACATCATCTGGCTTTGGCCTTGTGACCGTGACGGTCAGCTTGCCGCCGAGCTGGGCTATCATGCCCTCTAGCTTCTCCTTTTCTATTATCTCGTCAGAGTATTTCACGCTGTATATCAGCACGATGTCCGGCTTTGCTCCCTTGCTTATTATGAACTCCAGCATTGAGTAGAAAGGCGCAAGGCCTGTTCCTCCTGCCAGGAACAGGAGCCTGTTCCCAGAGTTTATGTCGAACTTGAACTGGCCATAAGGCGCGGATATGTAGTATAAGTCGCCAACCTTGGCGCCGGCAAGCTTTGATGTCAGCTGCCCGCCTATCATCGATATGAAAAATTTCAGGCAGTCGGAGTTTGGGGTATTTGCTATCGAATATGCCCTGCTTATCTTCTGCCCGGTGCCGTCCTCGTGGTATGCCAGCATTGCAAACATGCCTGGCATGAAGTCTACAGTGGTGCTGTCCTGGGCCTTGAACGTGAACGTGGTTACCTCAGGAGTCGTCTTCTCCGCCCCCGACAGTATGTACGGCTTGTTGACTATCATAATTACGCCTTTTCAGTGCAATCGAATAAAATACTATTGCAGGGTTGCGTTGGTGGCAGGTACAAGATGCATGGCTGAATTGGAAGGCGGCTCACTGCAGCAGACCAATTATGCGGGAAACAATTTCTGCCTGCTTTCTGAGCGCGCTTACAGCGCAGTCAGCGGTTGTTCTGTCAGCCGCTTGTGCCTTGACATGCAGAATGCCGTCCTTTGCAGTTAGTTTTATACTGGCGCCCTTGAAGCTGCATCCTTCCAGTATGCGCAGATACTCCTTTGGGTTATCGAGCCTTATGTCCGCCTTTGCCACTGGCAATAGATTACCCTTTACCTCTGCACTGTTCCCCTGTGCTCCCTCCCGGCATGGGTCAGCGCCCTGAACACCCTGCCCTTCCTGTTAAGGGCATCGGCATAGGGTTTGTATGCCATTATGGCAGGATGCGATGCGTCTATAAGTATGGTTTCGAAGAATTTGTATGACCCATCCTCCCCTACATAATAGGAGTTGAGTACTTCGCAGTTTATGAACTTCCTTGCCGCGCGCTCCTCGGCAATTGACTGGAGCGACTTTGACCTTGCAAAGAACCTTCCGCTCTTTGATGGTTTTCTCCCTTTCCTGGCCTTCTCCCTCTTCCTGAGCCCCTTTGGCACCCTCACTCTTGCCACTACAACTCCCTGTTTTGCCTTGTATCCAAGCTCTCTTGCCCGGGAGATGTTGGTCGGCCCGTCTATCTTGACTATTGGCGGCTCTGACCTCCACTTGGTTAGCCGTGACTTGAACGCGTCATTCCTCTCCCTGTATTCCTGCCTATACGTGTCTGCCATATGCCTGTAAGCTGCCATAGATTCACCGTATTAAAATACAGCTTAATAATCGATAGAAAACTAAATAAGGCTTATGATTGCCCATCCCGGCATGGGTCTGGCATGCCTGGTCACTCGACAGCGGCTATTTTTGCGTATCCCTTAAGATAGAGATAGGCTGCAACATATATCGGCACCCTTATCCTGCCGCCGTATGGGCCGAACTTCTGGCCATTCATGCGCAGCTCGAATGTGGTGTTTGCATCTATAGTGGCAAAGCCCTTCCTGAATGCTATTGCATCCTTCGTAGGATCGAACCGATAGAGCTCCCTTGGGGAGCGCAGTTTTTTTGCTATAAGGCCGGTGCCGCCATGTATGGAGTTTGCCAGCCTTAGCAGGTGTGATGGATCGTTGGTCACGTTGCTGTCTATCCGATCGCCCTGGGCTATGGCCATGGTTTCAAGCATGCGCTTCCACACCTGCTCCTTTGACTTTATCCCTGCGATCATGTCCCAGTTGCCGCTGTTAAGCCCCAGCTTCATGAGCTCCTTCTTTCGGTATATCTTAGTTGCAATCTCCCGATCAAGGCCTATCTGCACCAGGGAATCGATCCCTGCATTCAGGCTCTCGGTGAACTTTTTAGCCACCTTGCCCTTCCATCCAAGGTCAGTGGGCCTTGGCCCAAGAAGCTTCTTTCCCGCCCTGTCCGATGCCGTGGCATAGCTGCCCACGCGAAAGAGGTCGCCAAACTCTATGCCGCTTCCGGATATGTATGCGGTTATCTCCCTTCTTGCTGCAGCGCCAAGCTTGAGGATGTCGGCGCTTGATACATGAACGTGGTAGCCGCGATTGCCGCTGAAATTTACCTTTATCTCGCTCTCCGAAAACCCGAAGTCTGGTATGAGAAAATCGTAGATAAGCCTTGCGGTCTCCTTTCTAACCTCGTCAAAGCAGATTGCGCACACCCAGGACTTGCCGTGGGAGCGCTGGCATGCAAGGTCCATGTCGGTGACATCCAGGTCGAAGACCAGTTCGGATCCAAGCCACCCCTTCCTGTCCATAGGTCTTGCGCTTGGGAACCTGTAGTAGGCAGCAGATGCTGAGACGTAAGGCACAGAATTGGCAGACAGGTAGTTCCTGAGCTCGCGCTCTGATGGGAAGGACATATGCCTTTGCGCTATCTTTATGTCGTAATTGCCCACTCCGAACTCTCGCTCTGAGATTCTGTCAGGGGCAAGGTCCGCAGCGCTGCGGTAGTAGTCAGAGATCAGGTTGTTTACTATGGTTGCGCTGTCCTGCACCCCGGTAGCTGCCATGCACTAGATATGCCTTGGAATCAATAAATAGCTTGCCGGAAGGCTTGCCGTTAGCGGCATCGCAGCGCTTTGCCCCCAGGGGTTTCCTACTGTGGCATTGAAAATAGAGGGATCCGTCTACTGGCCGGAGGCCTGGCGGTTTTCTCCTGGCTCCCAACCTACCCTGTATTATAAATGTTCGATGCAATGTCTATGCGGTGCATCGATGAAGAAAAGGATACGCATATCGCCGCGCAGGCTGCTCAAGGATTATATGGTAATGGGGAAGATGTCTGGTGAACTGAGGAGCTTTAGGAAAAATGTAAAGAAGCTTGAGGCGAAGGTTGCCGCCGTAAGCAGGAAGAGCGACATAGGCGAGGGCACGATAGACGACCTTGAGGACATATTCGGGCACCTTACAAAGGCGCAGAGGGAGCTTGACAGGGCCAGGATGAAGCTTGAGCGCATATAGTTTTGCATGCGGTGTGAGATTGGACGAGGTAAAGCAGGTCATAATAATAAGGAAGGATCTTGGCATGGGGGTCGGCAAGACTGCCGCCCAGGCTTCGCATGCATCGATAATGAGCTACCTTGAGACGGTGAAGGCCGGCGGTGAAGTGGCAGAGCAGTGGCTTAGGCAGGGGCAGAAGAAGATAGTCCTCAAGGTGGATGACGACAAGGCCATGAAGAGGCTGTATGAGGCCCTCAAGTTCAAGAAGATACCGTGCGCCCTTGTGAACGATGCAGGGCTTACCCAGCTGGCTCCTGGGACTATGACAGCGCTTGGCGCAGGGCCGTGGAGGAAGGATGAGATAGATATGCTTACAGGAGGGCTTAAGCTGCTTTAGGCAAGGCAGACGCCATTTCATGCGGGATATCGCTGCCATTCATCCAGGATATGAGGTTTGCTATGCTTTGTTGGAACAGCCGCTTTGCGGTGAAATCTGCTTATTGCCAGTGAAAGAGCCCAAACCTCTTCGTCGTTAATATCCAATCTGCCAATGCATTTTCGTGCGTTGTTATAAATGCAGGCAATTGCTTGCAGGATTAGTTCCGGTTATATCTATTTATAAAGCGTACATTAGCTTTAAATATGAAAAATTGAAAAGATATTGTGTGGGAATTTCTAGTAATTAGCTAAACTTAGTGAGCAGTAATGAAACGAATACGAAAAGAAGAACTTAGTCTAATGTTACAACAAAATAGAATACATGTAGAGTTAAAAATGAGAAAAGGGGCTTTGGCCCCGTTTGAACCTCCGGCACGAGGGGTTCCTCCCCGACTACGTCGGGGGTATCTCACCCCTCGCTGCAGTTTCAATTGAACTGCAACTTTGTCTGTTTACCCTCTTCTCTGCCTGGCATGAACGGTTCGTACGAGACATCCTGCCTCCTGATGTAGTTCT
>JAJZJQ010000013.1 GCA_021851065.1 Microcaldota archaeon | reverse complement strand
TTCCGATCTGCACACAGAAGTAGGCATAGTGGTGGGCGCACTTGTATCAGTCATAGTATTCGGAGTGGCGTATATCTATATGACTATTGCAGTCGACATGAGAGTTATTGTACTGTCAGGCATAGGGCCTGCATCACAGGCTGGAATGCAGCCGCAAGGCAATGCAGCAATAGCGCTAAACCTGCAGCAGGAGCTCAATAGTTCCATGCAAGCTGGATTCACACTGAATTCCACTGCGTTTGAATCATCTTCAGCCCAGAGCTGTTCGCTCCAGCAGATAAGTGCCTGCAATAACAACGAGCCGTCGCAGTTCGTATGCGTCAATTCCGTATATGCAGCGCGAGTGCGCTCCCAGTATAGCGTGCTGTACAACTCGTCTGCTTACATGTGCCCTGAGTTCACTGTGCCGGGAGTGCTGGGCTGCGCAGTCCAGGAGGGATATTGCGTAGTCACAGTAAGCAACGCCAGCGTATGAGCTGCAGTCATATCAGATAGTTGTAGAGCACATCGCTGTGAGTTATGCGCCTGTAGCTTATGCCCAGTTGATCCATTCTTTCCATGAGCAGCTTTAGGTCGTCGCGCTTTGCAAGCTCTATGCCCACCAGAGCCGGCCCGGTCTCCTTTGAATTTTTCTTCATGTACTCGAACCTGACGATATCGTCAGTAGGGCCTAGCGCGCTGTCCAAAAATCTCCTAAGCTCCCCTGGTTTTTGAGAGAATTCTATCATGAAGTAGTGCTTGAGGCCCCTGTACACAAGGCTCCTTTCCATTATCTCTGGATAGCGCAGTATGTCGTTGTTGCCTCCGCTAAGTATGCACACCGCAGTCTTCCCATTCATGCCGCTTATTTCATCAAGCGCGGATATGGATAGCGCTCCTGCCGGCTCCACCACTATGCCATCATTTTGGTACAGATCTATCATGCTTGTGCACACCTTGCCCTCCTTGGCGAGCAGTATCTCATCCACCAGCTTTTGCACTATTTTGAAAGTTTTATGGCCTGCGCCCTTGACAGCTGCGCCATCGACGAACGTATCTATCTTCTCAAGAGTGATGGGTTTCCCCTGCTTTATGGATTCGTACATGCTCGGGGATCCGGCAGGTTCAACGCCTATTATGCGTATTCGCTGCGACTTGGATTTGAGGTATGTGGAAATGCCTGAGATTAACCCTCCGCCGCCGACTGGGCACACTACCAGGTCTATCTTATCGCCAAGTTCATCGTATATCTCCTTGCCAATAGTGCCTTGCCCTGACATCACAGTGTAGTCGTCGAATGGATGGATGAACGTGGCACCCTTGCCAGAGCAGTATTCCTGAGCAGCCTTTGATGACTCATCGTAGCTAAGGCCCACCAGCTTTATGTCCGCATGTTCTCCCCCGAAGGCGCGCACCCTTGCCACTTTCTGCAGCGGAGTTGTAACAGGCATGAATATAGTTGCCTTTATCCCAAGGCGCGATGCGCTTAACGCAACACCCTGTGCGTGGTTGCCTGCGCTAGCGCACACTACGCCCTTCTTCCTCTGTTCCTCTGAGAGTGAGGCAATCAGGTTATATGCGCCGCGTATTTTGTATGACCTCACTTCCTGCAGATCTTCCCTCTTCAGGTATACGCTGGCCCCGTACTGCTCTGACAGCCTCTTGGAGAACCATAGGGGTGTCCTTGATGCCACGCCATTTATCCTGCGGCTTGCTTCATCTATAGTAATTACGCTAAGTTCGTCGCCCATCACGCATCAACCAGTAGATGCAGTGCAGGAGATCTCGACCCTGGCATCCTTTGGAAGCTTTGCCACCCCAAGCGCATGCCGGGATGGCTTTGACGAGGTGAAGTATCTCGAGTACACCTCATTGAATTTCTGGTAGTCAGCCATGTCGGCAAGAAACACTTCCATGCGCACTGCATTGTCAAGGCTTGTGCCTGCAGCGGCAAGCACTGCCTTTATGTTCTCCATGACCTGCATAGTCTCGCCTTCTATTCCGCCCTCTGCTAGTTCACCTGTGTCCGGATTTATGCCTATTTGGCCAGAACAGAATACGAAACCTCCTGAGCGTATTGCCTGGGAATATGGACCCACTGGCCTTGGAGCATTGTCAGACCGTATAGGGGTGTTCACCATATCAACATGTGATTTGACATCAGAACGCTTATTAACGCTATCTGTCAATCCCAATGATCTGTGGATGGAAAACCTGCCGCAGAGGGCTTGGCACGATATATCCAGGCAACCAAGAAGGCTTCATGCTGGCGCTGTAAGCCGGATAGAATATTTGCTGCCTTTGGAGGTCATTTAATCGTGATGGAGGTTGCAAATGGCAGACTCTTGAGCTTGTTTATGACCCGCGCATTGAGCTTGCCGTCTATTATTATTGATAGCACAGGGTCTGGGAAAAGGTCCGGGTCATCGCTTATGGTCTGCCTGATTACAATGCCTTCCTGCGCGAGTATCTTTGTGACAGCGGCCACGACGCCTTTTTTTCGTGGATCCGCCCTTATTTCTATGGAATCGAAACCCAGCTCCTTTGCCGAGTTTCCAATAAATGCCCTGGGTTCCAGCTTGTAGAATATCTGCAGGAGCTTGTCGTCTTCTGCTATATCCTTCGCAGTTTCTATAACCACTCTGCGATCTACCTTAAGAGCCCTTGCAATCTTCGCAGGCGTGAGCTCTATGCTGCCTGCAAAGATCCCCCCTTTGCCATCAACCCTGAGCCCCAGCCTCAGCAGCTCAGTGGCTACTGTCTTCCTGCCCCTGGCATTGCCAAAGAACTCATTTAGCAGCTTATTCATGTACATAAATATACATAAAGGTTTAAATATATACATTATACTTAAGCTTACACAGATGTGGTAGGAATGGATAGCCGGTGGCAAGACAATAGGGAAGCTGGTGATGCCTGCAGGAACTGCAGGCCGTGGCGGAGCATTTGAGCAAGTGCATAGGACCGATACTGGAGTAGTGCAGATTAGTGCAGACTCGCTGGGAAAAAGCGCGATTGACAGCCTTACCGAAGTGGCAAGGAGAGGTTTTGGCACGAATATGGACAGGGAGGAAGTGGCAGAGCACCTGCATGCAGCTGAAATACTGCATGTTTTTAAATCTCAAGGCGGAAAGCTGGCTGGATTCGCGTCATATAGCACCATGCAGGCAAGAGTCAGTAATCCCCATTGCGGCGATGGAGCTGGAGAAAAATTCGGAATTGATGCTACTGTGCTGTACCTTAATGGAATCGTATTAGACAGCGGCCTGCAGGGCAAGGGGAACTTCGCCCTGTCTGCAAAGGCGGTAATGACGCTCATCAATCCGCACGCATTTGCGCTAAGGACGCAGAATCCAGCCATGTATTCTGCCCTGAGGAAGATTGGCTTGAGCATGGGTTTTGCTCACAGAATGTTCCCATCGCTTGATGCATCCTCAAACAGGTATGCAGCAGTTATTGCAATGGAAATAGCAAGTATGCTGAACGAGCGCAATTTCAACCCAGAAAGCTTCGTTGAAGCGGGAACCTATGGAAGGGCACTAAATGGGCATGTACCCAGAGTAAATGAAGAAGTGGAGAGGCTATTTGTAAAACTTGGGATAAACAGGGAGACAGGAGACTCGATGATAATAGTCGCTATGCTCAGGGATCTTGAGAGGCAGATTGTATGAAGGTCATGAAATTTGGGAGTGGTATGAGGAAGATAGCGATAGTCGGCTCGCTGCATGGAAATGAAACCATAGGGAAGAGGGTGATAGAGAAGCTTGCGCATGACCCAGGCATGGGAGCCAGCATAAAGGCCATTGTGGCCAACGAGGATGCCATACGTGCAGGAACTCGCTTTGTGGACACAGATGGGAATAGGTGTTTCCCTGGGAAGAGGAATGGAAACGTAGAGGAGAGGATGGCTTTTGGAGTATTGAGGGAGCTCGGTGGATACGATGATGTCATAGACATACATTCGACATATGCAGACATGGATGATACAGTAATCATAACCAGGAGGAGGTCCCTTGGGCTTGCAAGGATGGCGCCAGTTGGGAGGGTGGTTCTTATGAGCCGCAAGATAGCTGGCGGCAGGGCCATAAACGACTTCCCAAAGCGCTGCATAAGCCTTGAATTCAACAGGAATAGGAGCGTTGGGCATGTGTCAGAGGTAGTCAGGGAGACCGTGGACAACATACTTTGCTCAAGGCGCCAGGCTGCCAGGAAGAGGTATTATCTGGTGAACGGCCTGCTCAAGGGAGATGGAAGGCCGCGCAACATGCGCAATTACAGTCTTGTGAAAAAAGGAACTGCCATAAAACTCGATGATGGACAGGTCATGAAGAGCGGGGGCGATTTTTACCCCATATTCCTTGGGGAGAAAGGATACGGCGGCACCATATGCATGAAGGCCGTGGAGCTGAAGATGTGGAAATAGGTCACATAAGCGCAGCCCTGAGCATGCCTTTGACTTTCCCTATGCCTATCGCAACTATAAGCTTTCCCATCCTCGGTCCCTTGTCCTTGCCTATGAGTGCAGTGTATAGGGATGCGAACAAATCGTCAGGCTTCACGCCGCTGTCAATTGCGACCCCGTATATAAGGTTATGGACTTCTATCTCAGTCATGCCGTCGCCAAGCCTTGCCACCAGGCTACTGACAGCATCCTTATTAGATGTAACCTTCCCTTGCCTTACGGTAAAGTCGTACCTTTCAGGCGCATATCCTCTTGACAGCCAGCTCTCTATGTACGGAGAGAGATACCTTACCCCGTCTTCATCGCCGACTATCTGCGCAACCTTGCCCCAGTCCCGGTATATCTGGTAGTTCAGCAGCATGTCCAGGAAAGATGCCTTCCATGATAGTTTGCCTATGGCTATGGAAAATGCCATCAGTTTCTTGGCATCTGCCCTCTTCTCTGGCTCCTTGATGGCGCTTATGTGCTCCACCTCACCGTATAGCATTATGAGCTTGTCTCCTGTAGGGTTTATGTCCTTGTTCTGCTCTATGTTTGGCACTATCAGCGCATACTTAAGCAGCTCTGGAGGGATGAGATTGCTGAGTTCTGTTGCATTCATTCCTATGCCCTTTGACTTTGAGTATTTCTTGCCTTCTATCAGCACGAATCCGTACTTGAACAGTATAGGAGCAGTGGTTTTGAGTATCTCTTCGTGTATTGCAATGGCTGTTGTTGCGCTTCCGCCCTTGGTCATGTGGTCCATCCCGCTGCCCTCCACGCTTGAATTGAACAGTGCCTGCCACGCAGGCCAATGAAGCCTCCATTGCAGCTTGTAATTGTGGTCTGCGAGTCTTGCCTTTCCTGAGTATCCGCAACCCCTGGCATATTTCACATCCTTGTCGCATGCATACTCATACGCGTCGTCAGTGTGAGAGGTCACCCTTGTTGTGGCTATCTTGCCGCATTTCTCGCATATGGGCATTATGGGGCTCCAGTCTAGCAGGTCCTCTATTTTCTTCATGGACGTACGCGCGACTACTTCCTTCACCTTTGCCTCGTCGTGCAGGAAGGCTGAGGCATATCCATCCATCCTGCCGCTTTTGTATAGATCATTGGCGGAAGTCACATCCACCTGCAGCGAAAGTTTCTTCATAAGTGCTATGGCCTGGTCCAGATAATGCACTCCGAAGGAGCTGTGGCATCCGAGAGGGTCCTTTGTATACACAAGCGGCTTGCCAAGGTCAGGAGCCAGAATATCCGCATATTTCTGCATCTCGTACGGTATTGCGTCGAAAGCATCGAGTATGTCTCCGACGAAATACAGCTGCGCATTCCTTCCATGCGACTCGAGAACCTGTTTTAGCATCGCAGGATAGAGGAATTCGCACACCGTGCCAAGGTGCGCAGGGCCGCTGGTAGTCATTCCGCCGGTTATGATAAATGGGGCCTTCCTCTCGCTTATTACACGCTCTGCGAGTATCTGCGACCAGTGCTTGTCCTGCAGTTCCTCCTTCGAGTGTTTCTCCATCGTTATCAGTATTCGTTGTATTTCTTGTTGGAACCGCGCACCTTGTCTGCAGGATACTTGAGGGCTGATTTCTTCATCTTGGCCCTTAGGGCATCAGAAATGTCTATATCGTACCTCTCGGCGAACATGAGCACTGCCCATAGGACATCGGCCAGTTCGTCCTCTATGTCCTGGCGTTTTGTGCCGGACATGATGTCTTTGGACTGCGCATCCGACTTGTAGACGAAAGGCTCGAGCACTTCCGCAGCCTCGAGGGATATGGCTATTGCCAGGTCCTTTGCGCTGTGGAACTGGTCCCAGTCCCTCTCAGCGTTAAACTTGCGGATTTCCTCCTTAAGCTCTGTTATTGTTGTCTTGCCATCCATTGCATCACTTGACTGCTGCAGGTGACATCCCCATACGTTATGATGCAGCAGCATAATATATCTTAGCTGGCACCCTGGCCAAATCTTTTAAGCTTTGGCAATATATAACCCAGTTATAATAAGAGTGAGGGCATGGAAACTGCGCAGGATGATGGCTGCTCTGTTGTCAGCATAGTCCACATACTTGGCAAGAAGTGGACAATACCTGTAGTGGAAGAGCTATATTACAGCGGCAGCGGCGGAAGGCATTTCAATGGCCTATTGGCATCGATAGACGGCGTGACTGTGTGCATGCTTGCAAAGGCTCTTGGAGAGCTGCGCGATGAGGGCATCCTTGAGAAGAAGCCTGTTGCCATTGGCAAGACATTGTATATAAACTATTCGCTTACCGGAAAAGGGCTGCTACTGGCAGACCTCATAGACAAGTCCAAGGAATTCTGCTGGACCTGTTGCCCGCAGGGTGACCGGTGCAGATATGCCGCAAGGATGCGCAGCCGCGCGCAGTCCATAGAAAAAGAACCCACTATGGTTTCTCAAACTAGGTAGTATAAATATCAGGCTTCCCCACTAGTTCCAGGTGCTGATGCGTCCAGCTTTATTGGAACAGTTATATTCTCATTCGTAATGGGCTTTTCGATCTATCTCTCACTGCCAATAGTGCTTAGGAAGAAGACCAGCGAGAAGACCATAAGACTGCTCAATGCTGTTGCGATAGGCATACTGGTATTCCTTCTTGCTGACGTTTTCTCTGACGCGGCCTCTAGCCTTTACGCACAGGGTGCGCTCGCAGGCTATGGAGCTAACCCTATGCTGAGCGCACTGTTCGCCATCGGCCTTGTGGTGGGTTTCTTCATGCTCTATTTGTTCGAGAACAGATCCAAAAATGGCCTTACGCCGCAGAGAATGGCGCTCATGATAGCGGTAGGTATGGGCCTGCAGAACCTTACTGAGGGGCTGGTTTTTGGGGCGCTGTCCGTAAGCCTTGGACTCTTGTCGGGAGTTGCGCTGGTAGTGCTTGTAGGATTCCTATTGCAGAACATCACCGAAGGATTCCCGATAGCTTCGCCTTTCCTTAACCACAGCGACAGGAAACTTGGGGTTATGGCAGCCCTTTTGCTCGTAGGTGGCCTGCCGACAGTGATAGGAGGCGCAGTGGGCTTCTATTTCAGCTCGGTGCCGTTCAACGTGGTAGTTGACGGCCTTGCTATCGGAGCAATCCTGTATGTCATACTGCCAATGACAAAGCATCAGCTAAAGGACATGGATCCGATAAGGCAGAGGCTAGTATATTTCGGCATATTCCTGGGCTTCTTTATAGGCTTTCTGGTCAACCTTATTTAGCGTGTGCAGCCCATGCTAATCCGAGTATGGAGACGTGGCTCCCCGTGCCATTACGCCTTCCCAGTATGGATATGGGGGCTCAGTATTGCCAGGTGCGCCTGAGGAGATCATCCCCTCACCAACATATTTCCCTGTGCGTTCGTCGTATCTGCCAATCCAGCCTAGCGACGCATCTATAAGATAGGTATTGCTGTTTTTGGCCTTGTATATTGTCCAGATGTGGCCCTGATCCCCACTTATATTACTCCCCATAGACTTAAGCGCCACGTCAAAGTATATTTCGCCATCCAACTGCCCTTGTGCACTGAGTTTTGCCAGTAATCCTGCGACCGCGCCTGCCTCGTGCCTGCACGTCCCGATGCCTCTTTCAAGGAACAGGTCAAGGGGTATTATAAACGCCTCTTCATCCCTTCTTTCTATGCTGCTAATGATACGTCCGTCCCTAACCGATAACCGGTATGATTTTGATTCGCTGGAAAGTTCGAGCCTCCTGCCGATAATATCGAAGAGCTGCTCGTCCATTTCTGCTGCAGTAATCACATTGCTGGCAAATTTTGTCCTTACTGCAAGATATGCCCCAATAAGTATGCCGGGAACAGCAAAAACGCTGGGATTTTCGAATATGCCGCCTATTTTTTTTGCCCTTGCAAGAAGATCGTTGAGCTGCCTGCTCTCTATATCCACTGATATGTACTTTTCTACGTTTGAGCCGACACCGACACGATAGAAGAAGTTGCGGCTTGGAATAGGATGGCCCCATGGCACGAATTCCCTTAGTCTATGTCCTCCGATCCCGTTTCCTGCTTCTTTTAGTGCAGTTTTCCTTAATTCTCCGGTTCTTGAATTTATCTCGGCATCATCTGCATGGTAGAGTCCTTCTTTAACAGCAGAATTGGCATAGTGGCTGGCTTGATTGTGTATGTCAAGGTTTGTCCATTCCGCTGCCCTGAAAATCCTGAATATGGGCATGTAAAGTTTTTCCTGCTCTTTATCAAAGCCCATAAAACTTCGGGCATTTTCAGCTATTATGCGCTCGCTTCGTTCAATGGCTTTTGCTGCATAGACCTTGTCAAAGCCATGGTAGACAAACGATGCAGCTGCATACATGCTGATGGATACTTGCCTGCTTTGGAGGCCGTAATTCTCACTTTCAAGTGCAGCTTCTATGATCATATCGGCTGCCTGGCCTGCAGTCTTGCCTTTAAGCCCGCGTATTTCGTCCCTTACTAGCTTCCAGTGGCCATTGAAGGCCATCTTGAGCGGATGACGGGTTGGTTTCTGGGAAAAGTCGGCGCCCCTGACCAGTTCATGGATGGCCTGGCGCCTGCCCTGGACTTCTCTTTGCAGCTCTTTCATTCTGATCTCCGCTTTCTTTATTGCATTCGAACCTGATTTCCTTGACCTTTTTGCAAGGTTCTTGCTTATGGACAGATGTATCTGCCAAATGCCGTATAGATTGTCAGCATCAAGATTCTGCTGGCCAAGGAGCGCCGTTGTAACGTCTGCTATCTCCTGTACCCTGGCTTTTATGTCCGTGGCTTTAGGCGGTGTCTGCGAGTTCAGCTCCTCGAGCAGGCTGCAGGAGATGCTTAGCACCTTGTAAATGCCCTGCTGGGCGCCACTTGCCATGATGGAATGGTGCGGGCTGATTATTAATAATTATGTTTGCGGGCCCGGAGGGATTTGAACCCTCGACTTAAAGGTTAAAAGCCTTCCACTCTAGCCAAGCTGAGTTACGGGCCCTGCATAGATAAAGCACAATCAGGTATATAACCATGCACCGCCCATCAGCATCATGGAGCAGGTAGGGCTAGGAAGCAGGGGCATGATAGTGCGCTTTGACGCAAGGGACGGCGTGGCGCTTGCCGGACTTCTTTCCCGTGGGCATAGACACTCGCCAACATGCATCATATTCGTGCACGGAATGATGGGCAGCATGACCTCAAGCGTCTCTCTTGCCCTTCATGGGCACATTGGAAGAGGATTCGATGTATTCTCGATAAATACACGCGGCGCAGGAATGGTCTCGGGCTTTTCCAGGAAACTTGGCAATGGCAGGACCAGAAGATACACGATAGGCACATGCATGGAGAGGTTCGAGGACTGCGTGCATGATATTGGAGGTGCTGTTGACGCAGCGCGCAGGATGGGATACAGAAGGGTAGTCCTGTGCGGGCATAGTACAGGCTGCCAGAAGATTGCCTATTATCAGTACAGGATGCGCGATAGACGGGTGGGAGCACTTGTCCTTGTGGCTCCTGCCGACGACTATAACATAGCTAGGAAAAGGCTTGGGACGGGCATTGGAAGAATAAGGAATGCGTGCACAAGGATGATGAGTTCCGGGAAGGGCAATGCAGTTGCACCTGACACTTCAGGCTTCTCTGCACAGAGGCTCGATTCCATACTAGACCCTGGCAGGGCGGAGGCGCGCATGTTCAACTATGATGGAGATCTGGGCGAGTTTGCCTGCATAAAAATCCCTGTGCTTGCCGTATTTGGCAGCGAGGAGGAGAATGCCCCAAGGCCAGTGGCGCAGTGCCTTGAGAGGCTTTCAATGGTGTCGGGATCTAGGAGATTCGATGCCATGCTGGTCGAAGGCGCTGACCATAACTTCCATGGCATGGGCAAGGCGCTTGCTGCAACCATATGCAAATGGCTGGCATATGGCTGAAACCAGGCACTGCGCATGATTTTTATGGATTTCCATGCAATGCATAGTCATGGCAGGATCCGCAACGCGCCTATTGCTCGCAATATTCAACGGGTCAGCCTATAATAGCTCTGGCACAAACGCTACAGGCACCAATGCTACAGGATACAATGCAAGCGGCTACAATGCCACGGCTGCGGTGCATCACGTTACTGGAGCTGCAGGCAGCATGGCTGCATACTATGCCATAGCCGCAGTGGCCGTAGTCATCATCCTGGCTTACGTGGCCTACAGGCTGATTGCAAAGAGAGGTAGAAGCAGTAAGCGCTGAAGCAGCGCAGAGATTGAGTATTATTATTGATTTGCCGAGGTAGCCGATATGCTTAGCGTTGTGGAAGTTATTGCTGTGACAGTGGTTTCAGCAGCCATAGTAGCCGGCGCACAGTACCTGTTCAAGAAAGGGGTGCCCAAATTCTCCGCAAGCATCGCAGGGATACTCTCTCTTGCGCACAACAGGATGGTTATTGCAGGAATAGTAGTATACGTTGCAGGTCTGCTCGTCTACCTGGTTGCGCTGGGATCAGAACAGCTTTCGTTCGTCTATCCGGCATTCTCCAGCACATTCATCTTTGTCATACTCATATCGCATTTCAAGCTAAATGAGCGCATAACCACTGCAAGGCTTGCAGGAGTGGCGCTCATAATAGTAGGCATACTGCTGGTATCTCTCAATCTGTGATTTTTATGAAAGAAGGCAAGAGGCTGTTCGCTATGCTCCTGCTTGGCAGCACATTTCTAGGCAGCGTTGGGCAGCTTCTGTTCAAGCTCGGTGTAGACTCAGGAGCAGTTTACGCCATGGCAGTGTTCGTTGTGCTGGGAATGGCCGCATACGGCATAGCAACGCTCGTTTACCTTTACATACTTGGCAGGTCGCACCTTAGCTGGGCATACGGCTTCGTAGGATTCAGCTATATATTCACGACGGTGCTGGCACTTATCGTGCTTGGCGAGAACATCTCGGCATTCAGATGGCTTGGGGTAGTGGTCATAGCCATTGGCACTGCGCTAATAGGGCTTAGCTGAGCATTGCCGTTGGATTATGCGCAGTCCGTGACGCTAAGGTTATGGCTTCTTGCGTACCCATTTATAAAGTTTGGTGCAACATCAAGTAGCAGGCGTTTAGAGTTTTATCTTATATTCTATTTGTCCTTCCCCACCCTCTAAACGCTCATTGCATGCCCGTAGCGTGCGGTCTGTGAAAAAACCAAAAAGCAGATCCGCCGATATGTATTTATAAAGATTGTTTGAGATAGTTTAATGCTGGATTCTCATGAAAAAATTTAAGACGACAAACGATATACAGATTCCCGAGAAACTGGTAGACCAGGTAATAGGCCAGGATACTGCGGTTGGCATAATAAAGAAGGCGGCAAAGCAGCACAGGAACGTTTTGCTGATTGGAGAGCCTGGGACCGGAAAGACCCTGCTTGCGCAGGCCATAGCAGAGCAGCTTCCCATCACGGACCTTGAAGACGTTCTGGTATACAAGAACGTCAACGATGAGAACCACCCTACAATAAAGACAGTAAAGACGTACCAAACCGTGGAGCAGGGAAAGCCGCTTGGGGAAGGGCAGGGAAGGCAGCTTGTACAGAGGGAGAGGATGAAGGGCAGGCTCGATGGCGCCCGCGGAAAGAGCAGCATCATACCAATGCTCACCATGCTGGCAGTGATAATATTGCTTGGTGTGGTTTTCTTCGGTCTGGTTACAGGATATTCAATAATATTGATAGGTGCGCTGATACTTGGCATACTTATATTCAGCTCTGCGGCACTTTTCGTTGGCAGCTTCAGGAGGGCAGGGATACTGCCAGGCATGTTCGATACTGCTGAGCCAAAGCTCATCGTAGACAACACAGGCATGATCCATGCGCCGTTCTACGATGGCACTGGAGCCAGGGCAGGGCACCTCTTCGGTGATGTCAAGCACGACCCGCTGCAGTCAGGAGGCCTTGGCACGCCTGCTCACCTGCGTGTTGAGAGCGGGCTGATACACAAGGCCAACAAAGGCGTGCTGTTCATAGACGAGATTGCAGACATAGAGCCAAGGTCGCAGCAGGAGCTGCTTACCGCAATGCAGGAGAAGAGATATGCAATAACAGGCCAAAGCGAGATGAGCTCCGGGGCCATGGTGCGCACTGAGGCAGTGCCATGCGACTTTTTGCTTGTAGCTGCAGGCAACCTGCAGGACATACAGAAGATGCATCCCGCTCTCAGGTCGAGAATACGTGGATATGGATATGAGGTTTACATGGAATCATCTATGCCTGACACAGAGGAGAACAGGGACAAGCTGTGCAGGTTTGTTGCACAGGAAGTCAGAAAGGACAAGAAGATACCGCCATTTGACTTTGATGCATGCCAGCAAGTCATAGAGGAGGCTAGAAGGAGAAGCGGGAGGAAAAACAGACTTACGCTCATCCTAAGGGAGCTTGGCGGAGTGGTCAGGGCTGCCGGAGACATAGCAGTGGACAAGCGCCACAAGGCAGTAACTGCAGATGATGTAAAAGCCGCATTAAAGCTGTCCTCGCCAATAGAGGCCCAGTTCGTTGAACAGTCGCTTGAATACAGGAAGGACTACAAGATATTCAGGGTAAAGGGATACTCTATAGGCAGGGTAAACGGCCTTGCAATCGTAGGATCTTCGTACCTCTCTGCAGGGATAGTGCTGCCGATAGTCGCAGAAGTTACCAGGTCGAGTTCAAGGACAGAGGGCAAGCTCATACCCACAGGCAAGCTGGGCATGATAGCAAAGGAGGCAGTAAAGAACATAAGCGCCATAATAAAGAGGCATATGGAGCGGGACATGGCAAACTACGACATACACGTCCAGTTCCTGCAGACCTATGAAGGAGTCGAGGGAGACAGTGCAAGCATCTCTGTGGCAGTCGCAGTAATATCGGCACTTGAAGGCATACCTGTTGATCAGGAAGTGGCCATGACAGGCTCGCTTGACGTGCGAGGCGATGTGCTGCCTGTTGGCGGGATAACAAACAAGGTAAAGGCTGCAATAGAAGCCAACATGAAGACAGTAGTTATACCGGAGAGCAATGCCAAGGACATCTACATAGACAAGAGCGAGCTGAAGAAAATAAAGGTGGTCCCAGCAAAGAACATCGCAGATGTTCTTAATGTTGTGCTTAAGAAGAGCGCCCGAAGGGACGGCATGATACGCACCCTTAGAAAGTACATGACAAATGATTCCTCGGAGAGGGCGCCGCTTGAGGTTACTCCAGTTGGTGGGACATGATGGCCGACAGGGAAGCAGATCCGAGGGCAAAGCTAGAGGAGATGGGCAACAGCATCGTGACGGACATAAGATCTGGCAAGAACCCAAAATTCGTGACTCTGGCAAGGAAGCGCTCAAACATAGTCTACGATGCCAAGGCAGGCTACCTGCGCCTTGGCAAATCAAAGGAGGAGAGGGACTTTGTAAACGTAGCGCAGTCAAAGAGATTTATGCAGACGGTTGCGATAGCTTCGAAATGCCACAAGTTCGTGAAGGAGAACCTCCACACCACCATAAGGGGCCTTTTCTACCAGTTAAAGTATTCGCTGGGGGAGGATGTTGATGAGAACATATTCAGTGAGCAGTCCGAATCGAATCCGCTCATAGAGGATCTTGAGGTAGCCCTGGATCTGACCAGGGAAAACCTTAACCTAAACGCAAACCGTAAAGGAGTGCTTGCTGGGAACATGAAGGTGCTTGACAAGTTCGGGGACGAGAGAATTGAGATTGACTGCGCGAAGCAGGGAAGGAGCGGGTGGGCCATACCAAGCGATGTGGACAATGATATCAAATTCGTGGATGTAAAGGCCAAGTACGCAATTGTAGTTGAGAAAGATGCATTGTGGCAGAGGCTCAACGAAGACGGCTTCTGGAAGAAGGAGAACGCCATACTCATAACTCCGCAAGGCCAGGCTGCAAGGGGCACGAGGAGGCTTATAAGGAAGCTTGCCGACCAGGGGCTGCCGGTCTATGTGTTCACAGATTCCGATGCATGGGGATGGTACATATACTGGACGATCAAGACAGGCAGCATAAACCTTGCCTACATTGGCGATGATGTTGCAACCCCAGAGGCAAGGTTCATAGGCGTCACAATGTCGGATCTTGACAAGTACGACTTCCTGAACAAGCTCACCATGAACGCAAGCGAAGTAGACCTTAAGAGGGCGCAGGAGATGCTCAACTACGAATGGATAAAGAGGAACAGGGAGTGGGTTACAGAGCTCGAGCGAATGATAAAGAGCAAGAAGAAGCTTGAGCAGGATGCGCTTCAGGGACCCAGGCTCACCTTCGTTGACGATTACATAAAGGAGAAGGTAAAGAACAGGGACTTCCTGCCGTGATGCTTGTTTTATAAGGCTATTGCATCTGCTTTATATATCAGGGTTTTATTAGGGTTACTGAGAGCCGGGTGGATAGAGCATATGAAGATCCCTGTAATAAAACCGAGCGCGAGGAGGGTCTTGCTCACAGACGGCAATGGTACCATATTTCCATACGGTATAAGGGATTACCATGCGGATTCCAGAGTAAGGGAATTCCTCAGTCTTTCTGCAGGATCCAAATCGGTGCAGGTAGTGATAGTAACAAATGGCAGCATTGAAAGCGCACTTGGACCTGCAAAGGAGGCTGGTGCCTTGCTGCTTGCTGAACGCGGCCGTGTCCTGGTAGACCCGTCCCGCGCAGATAGCGTGAAAGTGCTTGTTAACAAGGACAGGCTCAATCTCCTGTTCTGGCAGATCATTGCCCCTCTTGATGAATTTCTTGCACTCAGGTTGCCAGGGCATCTGAAAAAAGAGAAGCTCACTATGGCAAGCTATAGGCCGCCCGAAGGGATAACAACTAGTGAGTTGTGCAAAACACTGGAGTTTTTCATTGGCCTTATGCCAAAGGAGGTGCGCGAGATCACAGATATCCAGGCAGGGCGGGTCAGCGTGGATGTCGCACTTAGGGGCGAAGAAAAATCAAAGGGCATAAAGGACTTATATAGGCTTGGCATCCTTCATCCAGGGATTGAACTGCTTTATACAGGCGATGGGAGGGGAGACCTTGGACCGTTTAGACTGATCCAGCGCCTTGGAGGAAAAGTTGGAGCCCCTGCAAACGCGGAACCAGAAGTAGTAAGATACATGAAGGCGCGTGGACTTGAAGTTCATGAATTGCCAGACATCAGTTTCGCGCTTATGGTATTACGCAGGCTTACTTGCCTTTGAAGCAATATTGCTGCTTGGACATATATTCCTGAGCGTGCATCTGTAGCACTGCGGCATGCGCGCCCTGCAGGCGTCCCTGCCAAGCTCTATGAAGAGATTTGACGTTCTGCCCCACTCCTTCTTTGGGATCTTGCTTAGCAGGTCTAGCTCTATGCGCTCTGGCTTCTTTGAGTGCCGGGACAGGCCCAGCCTAACTGCGACCCTGCCGCAATGCGTATCAACCGCTATCCCTTCGTTTATGCCATACCATTCGTTGAGTATTACGTTTGCAACCTTCCTGCCAACCCCTGGCAGCTCCGTGAGCTCGCTTATGGTGCGGGGTATTTCTCCGCCGAATCTTTCGGTCACCATCCTTGAGGAGCGCTTGAGGTTGCGTGCCTTGGTCTTATAGTAGTTCAGGCCTTTTAGGCATCTTTGCAATGCAGTGATGTCGGCATCCGAATAATCATCGAACGTCTTGAATTTCCTAAACAGTGCTTTAGTGACCTTGTTCACCTGGATATCGGTGCACTGTGGAGACAGGAATACTGCGACAAACAGTTCTGTGGGGCCCCTGTAGTCAAGCTGCGTGCGCGGATGCTGGCCGTATCGCTTGGAGAGCCTGCGCATTATGACATCAATGTACCTGGCTTCATTCATGATGGTCACGCCATGCTGTCCAGCAGTTTTTCATAGTCGCGGACCACCTTGCTGAAGCTAAATCCGCTTATGAACGAGAGCGCGTTTGAGGACATCTTCCTCCTTAGCCTCTCATTCGAATAGAGCATGTGGAACTTCTTTGCGAAATCATCTATATCGCAGGAGTCGTAGATCATGCCATTGAGTCCATTTCTCACAAGAGACCTTTTCGGCTTCTCTGACACCACAGTGTTTATATCATTGTTTATCAGTGCAGGCAGCCCGCAGGCCATGGCCTCTAGCAGAGATCTGCCAAAGCTCTCCCAGATCGATGTGGAAACGAAGAATCCTGCGTCATTATACTGGCGTATGAGCTCATCGCCTGTTTTGAATCCCTCGAAAGATATGTTCTTTGATACGCCAAGTGACTGTGCCAGGGATTTATACCTTCCATCATCCACCCCGGTACCAACTATCTTGAGAACCCTCTTATTACCTATCTCAGGGTAGAGATGCCTGAGCCGGACAATGCCTTTTATCATAAAACTTATCCTCTTCTGCCTCTCGTCCAGTCTTGATACGGATATGCCTCCGGAAAAAGCCTTGTGCATCCTTAGCACCCTGTATTCCTCGTGGGGCGCTATTGGTATGTACTTTATTGCCGTTCTGCTCGAGAAGAAACTCCTTGCAGCAGGCAGTTGCTCGATCGATATGGCTACGTAGCAGTCTAGCCACCCTCTAAGGCTGTTTGCAAGAAGCCTCCTGGCCACGGACTTTGGATGCAGGGCCTTTATGCCCTCGCCGATGAAGTTGGATATTATATTCCCCCTGTCAACGAAGATGAACTTTGATTTGCTGTGGGACCTTCTGTATCTGTCTGCTATTGGCACGTCTCTTATGGAATTCATCCATACTATGTCATAGTCCCTTTCCATTGCACTGCCCACATCCACAGTGACTGCATTGCTGTCAATTTTCTTGTATGCGCCCAGAAGGTCGATATGGTAGCTGTCCCTAGTAAGGCGCTTGTAGAGCGCGTATGTCTCCTTGGCAGCCCCTCCTATGACCTTGAATGAGCCTGTCTCCATCAGAAGGATTCTTGTCATCTGACCGAGTAACATTATATATTAAAGCTTAATTACCCTACTTATCGTGAGTGATTCCATCTCTGGTAAGATAACAAAAGCAATAATAACATCAGCAGGGCAGGGAAGCAGGATGAAGAGAGTGACCAGGGTGCTCCCCAAGGCGCTGCTGCCTTTATTCAAGAAGGAAGGGGATTTGAGGATAATGGTGCCCGTAGCGGAGTTCATAATAGAATCCCTCTCTATGGCCGGAGTCTCTAAATTCTGCTTTGTTGTAGGCAAACATAAGTCACTGCTTATGGATTACTTATTTGACATGGGAGTTACTTTTGTGTTCCAGAACGAACCGAAGGGATTTGGCGATGCAGTGCTAAGAGGAGAGGATTTCGCCTCGCAGGGACCTGTGTTCGTGCATGCTGACGACGGCGTTCTTACCGGCGGTTACAACGAGGCTGCAGGATTGTTCGCTGAGAAGGATGCTGATGCTGTTCTGCTGCTAAGGAAGACCGACAATCCGAAGAGATACGGAATAGTTACGGCAGAGCAGGATTCGGACTACATGGGCCACAAGGTGTTTAAGATAACTGGGGCCGAGGAGAAGCCCAAAAACCCTAAGTCTGACATGATGCTTTCTGCAGTATACCTGTTCTCTCACCGGATCTTCGGGTCGCTAAGGGAGTCGGAGCAGTCAGGTGAATTCGAGCTGACCCCGGGAATAGATAGGATAATTAAGAATGGCGGAAGAGTGTATGGCATACTCCTAGAAAAGGAGAGATGGCTTAATGTAGGTGACACTGAGAGCTACCATAAGGCTCTGGAGTATTCTTACGAGAAGCTGTAACCCATGCGCTTGGTAGTGGACTCGGCGTCCCTGCAGCTTTTTGTGCAGTCCCATCCGCTTTATTTAATATATTGTAGCTTTATGCAGCTTTATAGCTGTAAAGGAGTGCGCCCACGTTGCGTTATAAACGCTTCTTCTTGCCATGCGTATTACTACTTGCCGAGTTGCCTGTAATTCGTAGCGTGTGCGTTAAATGTGCGCAGGACTCTTAGAATAACCCTTCTTCGTACCTAGCGCAGTTGCACGGAGTTGGTTTTACCGCCCAGCATATCCCGATCTTTATTGTTGCATGAGCCACCCATACTTCCTTTCTTGCCTTCCTTAACAATATGCTACGAAGTGTTAAGCGAATACGGAAGAAGGTAAACTGAACGATGACCATAACTATTTATAGACCTTTCGCAAGACCAAAGACAAACCATTTATATATGGAAAAAGGAAATTATATTGTGTTATTATGACAGTTAGGACAACGGCGAGACAAGCAATGCAAGTCGAGTTTAGGGAGGTTAATACAACAGGCGTATTCCTGGCTCACACTGAGGCGAACCAGAAGACTTCAGTGGCATTGCTTAAACAGAATGGTTTTAGGGCACTTACTTATCAAGAGGCACTTGTAAAGATAGACCAGAACCCCGAACTTAAGGAGCAGCTAAAGGGCAAGCGGTTTTATCTGGACGGAAAAGGATCTGCACTATCAGGACACTACACATTCAATGGGAAAGGAGAACTTACCCAAGGAAAAGGTGACATAGAGAAGACAGTTCGTGTTTACAAAGGAAACCAGCCGTTGTCGCTCTTCGTGCATACGGACAACGGCGCCCGTATCGACATGAGGCGTTTCTACCTCTATGCGGGCAACTCGCCTGACAATGCTGCTCGGGTGGTGGTTGGGGTTAAGGACGCCCACGAAGTGGGCACGCCGAAAATTGAGGTTGCTCCAGCAGAGGAAGGCATTAAACTTACTGGAGTTACAACGGAACAACTTACAGCACTTCTGAGGGGATCCGCCCAGGAACTATCAAAGGTTGCTTAAGCCCTTGGAACTGGGAGCCTTCCGCAGACAAGGATTGCTGGTAGAAGCGTTAAGAATAAAAGAGTAAGACGTTATCTTATTCTGCCTAGGTTAAGGCGGATAACCACTGCCACCAAAGACCATGAACAGCTAACCCCAGTTCATGGATGCAAGCCCTAGGAACTACACATCCATCTACAGAGCAGTAGAATCGGACTGCGCGGGATTCTAACCAGCCGCTTATCTTGCATTTTCCGTCCTTGTCCATCGTGTGTGGGGCATTATCCTGTCCCTGAACTTCTCTATCCTTGCCTTGTAAGGCAATAGATCCGCTATCAGCTGAGCAGCGAGATCGGACATCTTGAGTTTGGGCCTGAATCCCAGTCCTGGAAGCACCTTTACCTCAGGATTGTAGTAGTGCTTGTCTGCTTCCACCCTGGGATTTTCAATGTGATCTATCTTTGCGTCAATGCCTTCTTTTTTTGCTGCCTTCTTGACTATCTCTGCGATCTCGTTTATGCTAAGAAGCTCTACGAACTGGTTTACAGTCCTGTGTTCCCCCTTCTGCGCGGGATTCTCGATAAGCAGGCTTAACGCATCGACGCTGTCCTCAAGCGAGAGATATCCCCTTATCTGACCGCCAGCGCCGTATGCTGTGAGAGGTATGCCCAGTACGGCTTCCACTGCGAACCGGTTAACAACAGTGCCCCAGACTTCATCAAAGTCGCACCTTGTATGCAGTTTTTCATCAGTTATTTCCTTTGTGCGGGTGCCGTATACCGGACCCTGGAAAATATTGGTTACTGTTGTTTTCCATATCTTGTTTGCAAGAAGCAGGTTGTTGGTGTCGTGGACCTTTGTCCAGTGGTACCATGACCCTGCAAACTTGGGCGTTGTGATCCTGTCCTTCTTTCCGTTTATCTCCACTTCGACGAACGCCGACTCAGGTATGTCGAAATTTGGTGTGCCGTATTCGCCCATGGTAGCCATCTTCACCACATGCATGGAGGGATTGACATCCATCATTGCATATATGAGATTTATCGTGCCAACTATGTTGTTCTGCATAGTGTATGCTGCATGCTGCGCGTTTATCATAGAATACGGAGCTGACCTTTGCTCTGCGAAATGAACCACAGTGTCAGGCTTCTCTTCCTTGAGAGCCTTGTGGATAAATTCGTAGCGGGTCACATCGCCTTCGTGGAAACGCATCTTGAATCCGTGTATGTCCTTTGCAGCTTTTATCCTGTCTTCCATCCCGAGTATGGGTATTGCTGAGTCAGAGCCTACTTCAGCTACCGACTTTCTTGTTGCAAAATTGTCTACACCGACTACATCGTGCCCTCTGGCCATTAGCCTGAGCGAGAGAGCCCACCCTAGATATCCGTCTGCGCCAAGTATCATTACTTTCATTCGAATCACTTATTATAGTATCATTAGCGTGCTAAGTAATATTGCTTTGTCCTCTCTTTTTATATGCCTTGGTTCTTGGTTTGCTCCCTTTCTTTTCCCCTAAGCCGTAATAATCAAGGACCATATGCGCTATGTCAAGCACGCTGATATTGATTGGCTTGACTGCCGATGACCCTGGATAGAAGCCGAATACCCCCTGCCTTGTGTGGTCCCCTCTCCTTGCGGCTTCAGGTTCGCCGAATATCTCTTCGGAGTGATTGAACACGTCAACAGTGTAGCCTTTTCTTGCTTCCACAATCAGGTCTGGGGCTATAAACAGTTTTGTGCCATTATAATAGGATTTTCCTGAATGGACTTTGTATATTGCCTTCTCTTCGCCCTGCTTTAACTCGAGAAGCTCTTCGGTCAGCTCCCTTACCAGCCTGGCCTTAGTGCCCTTTACTTTGGGCACGCTGAACCGCCTGTCATTTATCCATATATTGCTGACTGGATTGTTAGAGAGTGATGCAAACGCTCCGGTATTCTTCATGTCGAAGGAGCGCTTGCTTGTGAAATCCTCATCATTCTCAACGACGCTTGCGCATATGAAGCGTATTGACGGCTGCTTTGAGGAAAGCTGCAGCTGCTCATTGTATTTCTGGTCCCTTAGCCCTTCCGAGTCTGATTGGGATCTTGCTTGGGTAGTCACATCTATCATCGATCCGCCAAGATTTGAATTGCTTCCCAGCGTTGCGTAACCCTTGCTTATAAGCCAGCTGTTTAGCAGGAGTTTCTTTTTTATCGGCTGGGCGCCGTGGTCGGACACCAGCATGAAGGATGTGTTTGCATCGCCTCGTTTTGATACAAGCCACTCGATAAATTTGGAGATCTCTGCGTACAGAGGGCCTACGTACTGCTGCCAGTCAGGCAGGCTAAGGGTGTAATGCTGCATGCGGTCTATTTCTGTGAAGCATACAAAAACCAGGTCGTAGTCGTTGCGGCCCATCATTTTCTTGCTAAATTCTGCCCTCGCGCGTATGCTCTGCTTGTATGCCTTCATTGCGCCCTTGAGCGTTATCTTGCTATTCTTCAGGTCCTGCTCTATCTCCGGTTCCCCTGAGAAGCCGAGCTTGCCTGCGATGCTTTTCAGGTGTTCTGAGCTGAACTGTGGCTTGAGCGGGAATCCGGTGGCCATGTCGACATTTGGGTTAGATGATGGCTCGGTGACCATTGCAGGAGTCACTATCAGGCATTTGAGGCCGCTATCAGCTACAGCTTCCCAGAACGGAGGGTGCTTGTAGGGGTCATAGAACATAAGCTGCTTTGTATAGTTCCTGTCGACTGTGAAGAAATTCATGACCCCGTGCTCGGCCGGAGCAAGTCCGGTGTATATGCTAGGCCATGCCGCCGCGGTTATTGGAGGAAGAGTGGATTCAAGATCCATTAGCACTCCGTCCTCCATGAACCTGGCAAAACCGCCAAGCCTGAACCTTGAGTTTAGCTCTTTTATTACCCAGACTGGAGCCGAGTCTACACCGATTATATAGAGCTTCCGGGTCTTTTTCATGTAATTATCCCTATTCCTGCGAACTCGTTCTTGTTGTAAAGGACGAACCTGCCAAGCTCAGGCAGCTCAAAGAACGGCTCTGCTATTATTCCGTCCTTTAGCTCTATTGTGACTTCTGCTGCGCCGAGCGGCCTGAGGGTGCCTGCAGTCCTCTTCCCAGTCGTGGTGTCGATGACCTTGTTTGTGCGTATCCTGCAGGCGAACGGGATGCCGTTGAAGTTGAGTGTGGTGTCATTTTCGGGTTTCTGTACCGCGAAGATAACGGCACTTAGCCTGCTTTGCGGCATTATCGGATTGTGCGCTGAGCATATGACAGCACCCCTTGGATTAAAGCCCAGTTTATTGTCAAGCTCAACGGCTACGTTCTGGCCCTGCCTGGCCGCCTTTGCAGCCCCGCCCCTTACGAATATCTTTGATACCTTATAGCTGGACTTCTGCGGCATCACCAGCACCTTCTGGCCTTCCTTAAGTTCGCCGCAAAGCACCCTGCCGATTAACATCCCGTCAGGCAGTGTGCCTTGGACTGACATCCTGAGGTTCGGGTTAGTGCTTCCCCTCCCAACCTTTGCCACGCTAGCCATCAGGTCGAGAAGGCTCTTGCCCTTGTACCATGGCATCCTCTTCGATATCGAAGAAAGATTGTCGGACTTGTATGCAGATATGGGCACAAAGAACATGCTGCCTCTATCGAAACCTATTGCCAGAAGGAATTTGCATATGCGGTTACTGAATGCCTCAAAGCTCTCCTTCTTGTAGGCCACTTTGTCCATCTTGTTTACCGCTACGATTATTCTTCTGATCCCAAGCATCTTTGCAAGGAACAGGTGCCTGAGGGTCTGATCCTTTATCCCTTCATCCCCCTTGGCTGATACTACGAGTATTGCTAAGTCTGCGTTGGACGCACCGCTTATCATATTCTTAATGAGCTCCTCGTGACCAGGCACATCGATGAACTCGAATGCATGGCCCTTGTACAGAATCTGTGCCCTTGTTGTATCTATTGTAAGGCCGCCTTCGCGCTCCTCCTCGAAGCTGTCCAGTATGAAGCCGGGCTCGAATTGCCTGCCTAGTTTCCGGCTCATGGCTCTGGCTTCTTCTATTCTTTGCTCAGATATAGACCCTGTAATTATAAGGAGATTCCCTATCAGTGTGGATTTGCCATGGTCTTTGTAGCCCAGTAATGTGACTTTATTCATATTCATACTATCTCTTCTCCGCATGCTACTTCAGCGATATTGAAATTTGTTTTGGCTAGACTCATTTTCCTTTTTGTTTCAGCAGAGAGTTTCCTGCCTTTTGCTGCCTTACTAATCTTTTCTCTGACTTCTTTAGAAGTCCTGATCGCCATCATTTTATCTCTGAGTTTGGGATTTTGCCATCTCTCCTTTTTTGAGTTGCCAATTTTAGCCCTACTTACTTCTGACCGGATACGGTCTAAACGGGCATTGTGCCGTTTTATTTTATATTCGGAATTTTGCCGTAAGAGTCTGGCTGTGTCACTGCACTTTTTATCTGGCATAGTATCCGTATCTATGTGCATATAGTAGCCCATACATGATCATGCTCGTCTACATATATCCAAGGGCGCGAAGCCTCTCCATAACGTATAACTTTTCCTTGTCCATATCTCGTCCGCTCCTTTCTTCGGTTTTTGTGACTTCTAGTTCTCTGATTATGTCGTCAACATTCTTAGCTTCGGATTTTATACTGGAAGTGCAATGGGTGCAGCCAAGGCTTCTGTACCTTCTGCCAGCCCGGGAATAATAAAGTGGATTTATTGGTATTTTTTCCTGTTTTATATAATTCCAGACATCAATCTCATTGAAATCTAGAAGCGGATGCACCCTCACATGGCCCTTTTCATCCAGCTTTGATGAATAGTCGCCCCACAACTCCGCTGGCTGATCCTTGTAGTTCCATTTGAAGTCCTTGTCTCTGGGTGATATGGTCCTTTCTTTTGCGCGCACTCCATGCTCGTCTCTGCGGATGGATACTATAAGGGCGTCGAAGCCGTACTCTGCCATGACCTTCTTAAGCGCCACAGTTTTGTTCTCGCCGCAGCAGCTGAACCCGGACATCTCGGGCTTTATCTCGCTCTCCGCAACTATGAGATCCAGCTTCCATCTCTTTGCAAGCTCCTCCCTGAACTGGTACGTTTCAGGGAAATCGATGCCGTTGTCGATATGGATTACCGGGAACGGCACCTTGCCTAGGAACGCCTTCCTTGCAAGCGCAAGCATCGTAGTCGAATCCTTGCCCATTGACCAGAGAGCTGCGACATCCCTGAACTTCGAAACTGCCTCCCTTATGACGAATGTGCTCTTTTCCTCCAGTTCATCCATATCCTGCTTGATCATGCTATCACTGCTTGTTCAGGTTTAGCAGCCCCTTGAGGTATATCGTTGCTCCACGTATCTTCCTCCCTTCTTCGATGACTATAGGTATGTCGTATGCAAGTCTCTCAGAAGCTCCATAAAGCTCGGCGTGAGCCTTCCTGAGATCCTCACGGCTGTTGACCCTAGACCTGTCGAACTTTATTGAGTAGTACCTGATATCTGATGTTTTCAAGGCCTTGCTGAATCTCTCCCAGTTCGCCCTGGTAGGTTTTGATTTTAGCGCCACTACTGCAGTCTCGATTCCAGGCATGGCATCACTGCACGTATCCCAATGCCCTGAGTTTTTCTATCACTGCGCTTTTTCCAGCCTTGTCCTTCTTGCTCAGCTGCAGTTCGCTTGTGGTTTCGCGCAGTATGTAGGTGGCGTAATCGGACACGGATGAAAACCCCGTGCCGGCTATAACCCTGCTGACGTTATCGAATAGGGCTGTTGGTATTGTTATTGTGGTATATTTTCTCTTTTGCGGCTTCATCGGCACACCTGTATATTAATGTGATAACATGATATTACATTAAGTATATAAAAGATGCGCATAATAGTCCTGCAGCATATGAAAAGGACTGCCGCAGTTTTTGAAAATCGTTAAATAGCCGCTCAATAAGGTAATATTACATCCGGGACAGGATAATGGATAAAGAATTGCTGAAGTGGCATGGTGGCAATGATATGAGACCGATAGTAGTATTGCTTATAGCCATTGTGGTCCTGCTGGTCATTGCAGATACTCTGGAGAATTACAGCACTGCAGGAGTATACTGGGACTTTGCCGTGCACGTGATAAATGGCAGGGACCTGTTGAACCCTTATTTCTATTCGTACATGTTAAGCGGCCATGCAGCCTCAGGAGCCATAACTACAACGAATTTCTACGCTGAGACGTTCAGGAGTCCTGTGCCATCGGTAATTCTGGCCGTATTTATTGCGCTGCTGGGTGCGTGGGCAGTGCCGGCATACATGATAGGTGCAGTGCTGTTCGTGCTGCTTTCCCTAGCCTACTTCTCAAGAGCCTCTGGGGTTGACCTTGCCCTGCTTGTGGTAGTGTTCTTCAACCCATATGTGATGTTCAATCTTCTGCTTCTTAATGGACAGGAGGGGATATCCATGGGGCTGCTTGTTGTAGCATTCGCATTGATTTTGAAGCAGAAATGGCAGGCAGGTGCACTGCTGGCCCTTGCAGGGCTTGCCAAGTATCCTTCCCTTGTATTCATACCGTTGCTGCTGTTACTGCCGAATAATAAGAAACTTATGGGGCTGGCATCTTTTATCGTGGTGACATTGCCTTTTCTGGCGATCAACTTTGCGGTATATGGCAATCCATTGGAAGCGTATATCACTGAGATGGGACTTTTTGTATCTGCTGCATCGTCATCGCAGGCAGTCATGCTGCAGTCCCTGATCATGATGTTTTCCTTCTTAGTGCTGCCCTTCCTGGTCATGGCGTATATGCTGTACAGGACCAGGACAACGCCAGTGCCTGTAGGTTCGGGAGATAAGAGGATTGTTCACATGCAGTCTGTGATTTATTCTGGGATTGCCCTTGGCCTTGTAGGATGGCTATACGTGGCAAGGAACCCTTCCATAGACAGTCTCCCAAGGCTAGGATATCTGATATACACACCAGTAGCCATTGAAATTGCGATCCTTTTGCATACGGCTGGCGAGAAGATGGCGAGTGCCAGGCATTTTATTAATGTGAGGGATGCCTCCCTTGCGCTGCTCTTCTGCATGTCGATAGGATCGCTCGCGGCCTACTTCGTGCTGGCACAGCAGCAGCATGCCATAGCATCATTAGGCACAAGCTGGCCTGGATTTGACCATGCGTTTGTTGAGAACGGCCTTGCGCAGCATGGGCTTATGGGCTGCGATGTGGTCTCAAACGACTGGGTGTATCTTAACTACAATAATGTTTCCGCATACCAACCCGCCGCGCCGCAGAGCCAGATAGGCAGGATGCCGATGCTTGTATATACTGCAGCTGGAGCAGGAGTGGTGAATACATCCAGGGCGGTAGCCAGCTATAGCTACGATTACTTTACCCTTGTACTTCCAAGGAACTACTCCTGCCTGCACTAAGGCAGATGCATGCTGGCATGTTTTTTAAGCTTTGGCGAGAGAACCAATTTATGCCCAGAGCGTCTGATCTTTTCATAGTTGCTATAGCAAGCCCGGACAACAGGGCAGTAGCAAGGAGCGTGGCCACGCTCGTGACAGTATCACAGCTGCTAAACAGGCCATTCATGCTAAATGTGCAGTCAGGAACTGGAATAACTAATGCCAGGACCATGGGCCTTGAGGCCCTTAGAAAGCAATTCCCGCAGGACAAGGAAGCGTATCTTTTCTGGCTTGACTCTGATATAACGATAGACGAGAGCCCGCAGGCGATAGCAGACCTGATCAGGGAGGCCGAGAGGCTCGGAGTGTCTTTCACGGCAAGCTACCACGTAGTGGACAACGCATCAAAGCAGACGTGGAGCGTGGTGGGAAAGAAGTACCCTTACCATTATACCGACGAGGAACTTTCAAGGGCCAGGCCCTTTGAGCTAAAGTGCGAATACTCTGGGCTTGGCCTGTGCTACATAAAGACCCCTCTTGACTACAGGTTCAGGATGGAGGGACATGACCTGGAGGACCTGTTCTTCTTCAGGGACAACCCAGGCATAGACATGAGGTATGCGCCAATAGCCAACAGGCATATGAAGGCAATGTATATCTAAGGCCTGCATGGCCCCATAGATAACGTGTGAACTACCTCGGGCTAAAAGCCCGAGGCTTCTTGTTTCATCGAATACGTATCCATATTCTCGGCATAGGCCCGTTCCGGGCCCGCATAAGCCTTCTTCAGTATGTTTATTGCAGAATTACAGTCCCTGTCCATAGACATGCTACATGCGCCGCAATCATAAACTCGCTTATATAGCGGCATCTCCTGCAGGCTGGCGCATGAACTGCACATTCTTGTCGTATTTGCTGGATCGACTTCCACAACTCCGCAACCGGCACTCTCAGCCTTGTAGCGCAGCATCTGCAGAAATCTGTTCCAAGATGCGTCTGCAATATTCCTGGCGTTATAATTTGGCCGCTCCATCATGCCTTTTATGTCAAGTCTCTCTACGGCGATGAACCTGCAGCCCCTCACAAGTCGGGCAGATGTCTTATGCAGGAAGTCGTTGCGCGCATTGGTTACCCTCCGGTGGAGTCTCTCCATCCTTCTTTTGGCCTTTGCCCTGTTTGCGCTGCCCTTCCTCTTCCTTGACAGTTCTTTCTGCGCTGATGCAAGATCCATGCGGTATTTCTCCAGCGTCTTCGGGTTCTGCACTTTAATCCCGTTGCTGTCCGTAAGGTAGCTCTCTATCCCGACATCGATGCCTATTTCCTTGCTTCCGTGAACGATGTCCTTCCTTCTTGCGTCAGTCTGCAGTATGAGGTACCATCTGCCGCATGACCTCTTTATTATGAGGCCCTTTACGCTGCCTTCCACAGCCCTGTGCGTCTTTATACTTATCGACCCGATCCTGGAGAGATGGATTATCGAGCGTTTCTCGGTGACCTTCTCGAGCCTGAAGCCTGACTGGTTGTATACTATGGTCTTGAACCATTCCTTTCCCTTGAACCTGAGCCTTCCTGTCTTTCTCCCTTTCTTTTTGAGGCTGCGCAATGCGGAGAGGTTGGAAAAGAGGCGATAGCACTCGTATTGCAGCGTCTTCGAGTATACCTTGCCAAAGCCAGGGTTTGACTTCTTCATCTCGACAAGTTTATGCTGCATTGCGCTTCTATCTGGTATCTGTTGTTTGTGAAGTTCTTCAAGCAGGGAGTTATACGCAATCCTGCATGTCTCGAGAGTCAACTCCAGCTCTTCCCTCTGTTCTCTGTTTGGATATAACGGAAAAACATAGGAGAGCATAAAGGCACAGCACTTATATTGCAGTATAAGCTTTTATACATTTCTACCAGAGTGGAGTTATGGTTTCCTGCAATGTGCGCCAATTCATCCAAGCCTTGAAAGGCGGTCGGATTTCTTGGCGCACTATCCTATTTTAAATTCATTCGATAATAAGTTATTCGTGCAGTGGTTTTGTGAGGATACTCGAGCTTGACTCGGACAATGTGAAATACGAGGCTATAAGTCCTGAGGCCGAGGTGTATGAGGAGGCGAAGGAGAAGCGCGTTTCGGTAGATAATGTGCTTCTTGTGCTGATAAGCGTCGAAGAGGGGGATAGCGAGGATACAGGAAAGGCTGCAGTGCAGGATATAGAGAGATTCATGAAGCAGCTTGGCAGGAAGAGCGTTATGCTTTATCCGTATGCGCACCTTAGCAGCAACCTTGCAAGACCCAGGCAGGCCATGCAGATACTTAGTAGCATGTACAACGGCATGTCCAGGGAATTTGAGGTGCACAAGGCCCCGTTTGGATGGACAAAGAAGCCTACATTCTCAGTAAAGGGACACCCTCTTGCAGAGCAGGCCAGGAGCTATGGGCCAGATGCCGCTGCAGCAAGGATATACAAGAAGGTGAAGCCCGTTGAGGTGAATACTGCGATTGTGAGGAAGAGCGATTGGTCAGGTCTGCCTGAAGCTGACCATAGAACCATTGGGGAGCAGCTGGACCTCTATAGTTTCCAGGAGGTGTCACCGAGCATGGTGTACTGGCATCCTAACGGCCACATAGTATACAGGGAGCTTGTAAGGTTCATAAGGGAGCTTGAGGAGCTGGATGGATACGAGGAGACAAGTACGCCGGTGGTATCGAACACTGCGCTATGGCATGTCAGCGGCCACTATGACCACTACAAGGAGAACATGTTCATGTTCCAAAATGACATGGGGGAGCTCGGACTCAAGCCCATGAACTGCCCATCCACAATATTGATATACAAGTCTAGGAGGTGGAGCTACAGGGAGCTGCCTTTTAGGACCGCTACCTTTGACAAACTCTATAGGAAGGAGGTAAGCGGCGCCCTTACTGGGCTGTTTAGGGTCATGGAACTTACGCAGGATGATGGACACATATTCCTTGCCGAGGAGCAGATAGAAGAGGAAGCCGAGCGGTTCCTTAAGTTCGTAAAAAAAGCGTATGATACGTTTGGCATGAGGTTCGAGGCAAAGCTCTCGACAATGCCCGAGAAGCACATGGGCAGCGCAGATCTGTGGGAACGAGCCACTAACAATCTTAAGAAGGCGCTTGATAGAGCTGGCATGAAATACACGATCAAGGAGGGCGAAGGCGCCTTCTATGGGCCTAAGGTGGACTTCGACGTGTATGATTCCATGAATAGGGCATGGCAGTGCGCCACCATGCAGGTGGATTACCAGCAGCCGCTCAAGTTCGGCCTTGAGTATGCAGGAGAGGATGGGAAGCAGCATGTGCCAGTGATAATACACAGGGCTGCGCTTGGGTCGGTGGAGAGATTCACAGCCATACTCGTTGAGCACTACAGGGGCAAGTTCCCGCTATGGCTTGCTCCGGTGCAGGTGGTGGTGGCATCGCTCTCGGAACAGGTAAGCGGCTATGCGCAGAAGGTGTATGGAGAGCTTAGGGGGAGCAGGATACGCACCGCGCTTGATATCTCAGACAGGACATTGCAGTACAAGATACGCGATGCCAAGGTCAAGGAGATACCTTATACAATAATACTGGGGAAGAAGGAGGAGGAAGCAGGCACAATATCAATAAGGATGAGGGATGGCACACAGAAGAACCAGATAAAGCTTTCGGATTTCATTGAGAGCCTTAAAAGAGAGGTTGCTGAGAGGAAGGCTTGATGGAATTACAGCGCTATCGATATGAGCCGGCCGTACTGTTCGCTGAACTCCTTTTCTATGCTGGCCTTGAGCGACTGCCTGGATCTTTCGATATCCTTAGATCTTGAACCCATGTCCTGAATGTCGCGCGCAGACTGCTCTGCGCTTTTCCTGCCCTCGCTAAGCTCATACAGCGTACGCTCCAGTTCCCTTATCTCGCCTTCCTTGACAGACTTGCTGGCCTTGAGGGAATCTATGTTCTCCATCATGGAGTATATGCCAGAGCGCTCTATTGCGAAGATGTATTCCAGGGTCTCCGCTTTGTTCTTTGCTTCTATGGCCCCGGATTCTACTGCCTTGCGCATCTCAGCAAGCAGTTCTGCGAACTTGTCGTAGTCGCCCTTGCTGTGAATGGCATGCATTGGATCTGAAACGAAATCATAGATATGCTCTTTTCTGGGCGAGTAGTGATCGAACCTGCGGGCTACCTTCTCAAGAGGGGTTACTAGCGCTATTATGCCGTGGATAGACCTAGTAATCTCCTCGTCCGTTTCTGAGAGCTCGGATCTTCTCTGTGCTACCTTGCCGGCAATCTCGCGCTCATACCTTACTGCATCCCCATTGCCAGCGCTGCTGCGGCTTTCCTCAAGAGCCTTGATGCTGTTATGCAGCGCATCCAGCTCTTCGCCGTGCGCGGCAAGCTTGGATATATTCGTGCCGATCCTGGAATAGACCTCGTAGTCTGAAGACTTCCGGTCAAGTTCAGCACGTAGCGTGCCCCTTAGCCGCTCTATGGATGAGAAGGATTTTTTGAAGCTGCCAAGATGGTTAGAGTAGCAATACAGAACTATCTTGAAGTTGGCGTTTGCCCTTAGCACGCTCTCAGTCAATGCATCAGCAGCGTGGAGCACTGCAGAGTACCTTTCATACGCGTTCTTTGAATCATACACATCTATTGCACTGTCCAGTGCCAGAGTCCTAAGATTGTGGGAATATGCAGATTTCTGGCTTTTTATTGAGTTTATGTTTGGGTTCCATAGATCTTCAGTATACGGCTCTGGATCTATCCTGCCGAATTCCTCGCATGATCTTACGAAGTCCTCCTTCGCGGCCATGAGCTGCTCGGTTATCCCGCGTGCCTTGGGCTCGAGATGCGCGATCCTCTTGCTGAACAGAGAATCGAGGAGCTGCATCAGGGAACCTGCATCTACCTGTTCAACCTCCTTCTTTGCGAAAAACATGCCAGCCACCTAAGCTGCAGCAGGGTGCAGGGCAGTCTGTCCTGCAGTTATGACAGTTTGCCCTGCTCCTTGGTATATAGCACTATGTCGTGGAACTTGCGGGTCAGTGGATTGGCCCTTACCCCGTATATGGCCTTGATGTTCTTTTGCAGTGCAAGTTCTACGAGCCTTTGGGTTATTACTCCGTCCAGCACTATGGCATAAGTGCCCTTTGCATAGTCTATCTCAGATAGTAGCTCCCTTATGGGCACCTCCTTTTGCACATTGCCTGAGTTGTCATATAGCCTGCTCCTTAAGGTCCCTGAGAGCTCGTCAAGGCCGCTGGATACCTGGCCAAGCACTTGGGCCTCAAGAACAGGATTTGCCGATCCCTCTGCGTCGGGCTTGCCGAGATCCGATGCCGACTCGTATGCCCTCTGGTCTATCTTTGGCAGATCGGTTGTGGAGCTTTCCCTTTCCTGTGCAGATGCCATCTCACGCTGCACTTCAGGCTCAGTAGCCTGAGCCCTTGGCTCTGGCCTCTGTACATGCTCCTGGCGCTGGATGGGCTGCTGCCTTTGCTGCGACTCCCTCCTGAATCTTCCGCCCCCTTGCGGCCCTGATCCTATCCCCTTGTACTGGTCTACAGGTATCCTGGTTCTGAGAGCCTTGATAATCTCCTTCCTGGTCAGGTCTTCGACCTCCTTGCCATCAGGAGCCTTGGCTATGTAGTCTACCTCGGCCACGTTTAGTATGGATCTTGCAATCATGTCCCCGCCGCGGTCTCCGTCGACGAACAGGGTGGTGTCCTTCTGCCCGGCAAGTTCTATGATTGTCTTGGGTATGTTGCTTGCTGCTCCGCCAACGGCAATTGCAGTTGCTATGTCGTTGCGCAGCAGATTTAGCACATCGGCCCTTCCCTCAACAATCACGATCTCGTCGCTGGACGCTATCTCTGGCCCTGCTGCGAGCTGCTCCGGCCCAAAAGAGGTTATCTCGCTGGCCCGCACATCCGACTGCACCATCTCAGATATCTCCTTGCTGTCAGGTATCTCAGTGTCAAGGAGTTTCTTTACCAGTTCCTTGGCTCTTGTAAGTATCTTTCTCCTCTTCTCTGACCTTGTATCCTCAACCTTCTCCACCCCAAAGTTTGCTTCATAAGGGCCAACCCTGTCCACAGATTCCACTGCCGCAGCAAGTATGCAAGTCTCTATGCGGTCAAGAGAGGCAGGCAGGTGCAGCTTGCCGAACGTCTTGTTTGAGGATTGCTGCACATCTATCTCTATTCGGCCTATCTTGCCGTTCTTCTGCAGCTCCCTTAGATCGAGATCGCTTCCCAAAAGACCTTCGGTCTGGCCGAAAACTGCGCCTATTATGTCAGGCTTGTCTACTACACCCTCTATAGTGAATTTCGCCTCTACCATGTACTTTACAATTTCAAGGTATGTCTTTGCCATTATTCCACCAATTTCGTATTTTGTGAGAAACAGCTGCAGCTAGGATATGATTCCAGATAACTCTCGCCTGCCGGCTCTATTGACACGTCTACACTTCAGTAGAACGAGCTTTTGGGTGTGTCAAGAGGCAGCAGGCGTCTATCGACGCAATTTGCGCCTGGATTAGTATAATTTGTCATAGCCACACTTAGCAATTTCTACTAATAAAGTATTAGACAAAAAGGTTAATAATCCTATTGTCTTACAATGCGCGAAGATGCATCTTAGGCAGGATTTATGCATATTGGGTTAGCACATTGGCACATTGGATTAGGCCCGGATGCAGCATGGTTGGCGTGACATCCCCCACTACTGAAGTCTGTGGGCTTCCGATGGCCATTATTTGCGCCGAACTACCCGTTTATAATAGTTTTATGCATTAATCTTCTAGGCGATCGGATGGTGAGAAGGTATGTGAAGGGAGCCAGAAGCGAGCGAGAGCTGCTTGGCATCTTCTATAAGAGGGGCTACTCTGTGCTGCGCTCTGCAGGCAGCGGGGTGAGCTCGCTTGGGCCCGATATAATCTGCATTAAAGACGGCATATGCATATCCTTCGAGTGCAAGGCCTGGGACCGCACAAGCCTCTCCCTGGACCCCGAATCATTCAATAAGCTGCTCGTATGGGAGAGAAACACAGCATCGCCCACGTTTGTTGCATGGAGGGTCAGCAAGAGGGGATGGCTGTTCATAAGGACTGATGAATTTACAATGGCAGAACGCAATTACAACGTGACAATGAAGAGGGCAATGGAGATAAACCGGGACATAGAGCAGGTACTTGCCATAGGCATCAAGGAAACTGCTGCAGCGCAGCAGGCTGCACCTCAGGGCGTTGACAAGGCCAGTCTCCTTGGCTCTTCAGCTTAGTTCTACCGCTATTGGGCACTGGTCCATGTACGCGCCGTTGGCGTAGACATATAGGTGCGAAGTAGTAACGCGGGTGTAGTTTGAATCGCTGTAGTTCAGGAATATGCCAGGCTCGCTCGCGGCTATTGATATGCAGTGCGATGAGTTTGCGGTGACCGGAGTTACGGATCCTCCAAGACCCGTGGATGAGTAGGTGCATGTGTCATTTGCCTGGTTTATTATGAAGAAGTCTATAGTTGATGCCTTCCTTGAGTGGGCAACCACCTGTATGATTGATGAGAAGCACTGGCTCTCTGCGGTGTACTGGGAGGTGTTCGCGTAGGTCGCGACAACGCTGACCCTTGACGCTGACTGGAACGTTGATTTGAAAGTGGAGAAAGGCACGGAGCCAAGCAGCTGCGGCACCATGATTATTACGCCTATTATGGCAGCTGCAGCTATTATGGCTATTATTATAAGGATATTCGGGCCTTTGCCGCTTTTTTGGGCTGCCTTGGCGCCCGCAGCGCTGGCAGATTGCTTTTTGCTGGTCGCAGCGCTGCGTACTTGCGCATCTTGGGGCTTTGAGGATTTTGCTGCGCTTCGCTTTCTATTTGCTTCTGGCATGATATCACTTCACAAGCAGGTATGCTAGGCACTCGCTCGTGAACTGCGGCGTGCCGCTCTGGGAGAGCACTGTGCCGTAGTACGAATATGCTGTTACTGCATTGTGCGTGCTGTTTGATATGATTATTACAGGTATGTTCTTCGACGCATAGGAAGACATGCATGAGTCTGTTGTCTGTACGCTTGAGCCTACTGTGCATGTGTTGCCGCTTATCGAGACGTTTAGTATGGACTTGCCCTCATGTGCAAGCGCTGCGCGTATCTTTGAGGCGCAGGAGGCTATATATGGATTGGATGGCCCGCTGACGGCTACGGCTACTGTGCCTGAGGACTTTATCGCGCCTGCAGCAACAGACAACGGAGCGCTTGAATTGGCAGATGAAGCCACTAGATAGGTGGCTAGTACAAATACCAGGACTATGCCTATGGCTATGCCGAATACTATCCTCCAGTTGCGCTTGGTCCTTCTGCTCGTCACGATGCGCCTGTGCTTGCTCAGGCTTCTGTGGAAGAGGAAGACAAGGACGATGAATGCCGCGCCTATTAGCACGGATGGAATTATGGCATATAGCGGAATCATGCGTATTGCTTGCGAGTATCCGGCTGAGGAGAGAAGCATGCTGGCAAGCGGAGCGTCTATGGCCCTTGAGAGGGATGCAGGTACGTCTGGAAGCGGCTGCGATGAGCTTATGCGGCTGTTGAGAGCAGCCAGATTCGACTTCAGGGCATTGGCGTTGGTTATGCGGTAGGAGAGCTGGGCGTTGTACTGCGCCTGCTCAAAACTAAGCTGCGCTGCGCCCGAAGGCGACTGCGACTGTATCTCAAGGAGCATGCGGGTGTTTGCCTGCGACAGGTTCAGCAGGGACGAATAAGTCGCATTTAGCTCAATGTACTGTGACTTCACTGCGGAGTATTCCCTGGCAAGCGTCTTGTTAAGCGAGCTTATGTTTGCTGATAGATAATTGGTTGAAAGCTGCGTGTAATTTGCCGTAAGCGCGTTGACATTGCCGGAGAAGGAGGCGTTGCTTAGCCTTGACAGCAGAAGAGTGACTCCGGATATGGTGGCATTGTAGTCGTGCAGAGTTGTGCTTAACACCCCTTCATACTGGGCCTTCTTCTGGCTGTTTAGCACAGGGCCTGCATATTCAAGCGAACTTGCGCTGATGTTCTGAGCCGCCTTTGCTACCTGCTGCTGGGTGACAGGCAGCGAGCCCAGCACGTTGATGTAGCCCTGCAGCCTGCTAAGAAGCGTATAGTTGTAGTTAAGGGAGCTGCACAGCCCTACGGAATTGCAGTACCATGGGCCGCCGGAGGAGGACACATTGCCAGCAGCGGCGCCGTAGCCCGTGCACTGCGCGAAGTCGGCGCCCTGTGGAGGCGGGAAGATGGGATTGTTTCCTATAGTCTGCGTCACAAGAGAATACCTGCCAAAGGCATCTGCTATGTTGTTTAGGTTCGAGTGCAGATTGGAAGGGCTTAGGGACGAGACGTTTGAAAGATACGCAGAAAGGTCGCTATTCAGCGCAGTGTAGTTGTTCTCGAAGTTTATTATGCCGTACTCAAAGGCGCTGCCGTAGCCAAGCCCTGCTGAGTGCAGCCTTGTGCTCCCTATAAGCGCAGCGCTGCACACGGGAGATGTAAGGCATGACTGGCAGTAATTGGCAATGGTGCATGTGTTGCCGTTGTTTAGCCCGGTCTCGCGGTAGCAGTCAGTAAGGTTGCTTGATGCCGTGGAGTTGTATGCCTTTATTGCGCTTGAGAGGAACGTCGTGTTTATGCTTGCAAGGCTGTTATTTATGATCGTGGAGCTTATTACGCCAGATATGGCATTTGGGTCGGTCACAAGCTCGTATGTTGATGCGCTAGTGTTTATCAGGAATGTCGGCTGCGACTTGTAATATGCCAGCATGTAGGTGTGTCCTGAGTAGGTTATGTTGGTGTATGTGAGGGCGTTTATCATTGACTGCGATATATTGTAGTTTTCCAGGAACTGCCCTGCTAGGAATTGGCTTGGCTGCGATGCAAAGGAGATTCCGATGGCAGCTGAAAACAGAAGCATGGTTAGGTATAGGATCGGTCGCATTCCTATCGTGTTATCCATCGCCGCTAGAGCTTATAAACATTTCCCTGTATTTTGCATTTTGCATGGAGATTTATGATGGAAACGATAATATCCGGGATACTGGCAGCTGAAATACGGCATAGGCATAGGGAACCTTGCTAAAGCTGAAGGGTTGATTAGATTAAAAATGGAAAGAAAGGAAGAGATAAAAATAAAAAAGGAAGGTGAAGCCGCATGGCTTCACGATCCAAACTCAGGCGCCGCTTTACGCTGTGCTTGCAGCAGTCAGCAGGTCGTTTATGAACTGGTTGCCTGCCTGGACTGTCTCGTTAGCGCTGTATCCAGCTACGAGGATCCTGTTGGTGCCGTATGCCTGCACTATCACGGATCCCTGGCCGAAGCTTGAGTTCAGCGCTGGGTTCTGCGCGAAGATCTGTCCTGCAACAGAGTTCACGTACTTGCTGCCTACAACTATCAGCGTCGCAGCGCTGTTTGCGTTGGTGTCAAGCACCGCAAGAGGCGTTGTCGCTGTGTTCAGCGCTACAGGCACTACTGCCTGGCTCACTGAAGGCGTTGCAGTCACGTTTGCAAGTCCTGTGATGTTGCACTCAGAGCTGCTTGCGCTGACTCCGCCGCACGTTGCGGATACGTTGTACACAGTCAGGTTAGCGTATCCCGGCACTGCCTGTCCTACACCCACTGGGCCTACGGTCTTCTGCGTTGTCGCATTTCCAAGCGAGGTCGTGTATGGCGTCACTACGAACTGTAGTGTGTCAACAGCCTTTGCAAGGTTGAAGGTCAGGCTTCCTGGGTTTATCGAGGCAACACTGCTGCCGCGCTCCGTAACGAATCCCTTAGGCACCTGCACGCTGCCTCCCTGTGACGACGTGTATGTCACATTGTTCTTGGTTCCAGTCGATGACTCGTTTAGCTGGAACTGGAAGTTCTGCGCGCCTGCTGTGGTGCTATTGTAGATCCCGAATGCGAGGGCGTCAGTCCATGTTGTCGAGCCTGGAACGTCGTACTCAATCACATTGTACGTGAAGTACTCGTGGTTTGAGTTTGTTCCTACGCCCGGGGCCACGGTGTGCACCTGGAATCCTCCCTGGTATGCTGCCTGCCCGTTCTGCTGGTTGTATGTGAGCGCGTTTGCACCCGTAGCAACCTCAACGTCCAGATAGTTCTGGTTAGGCACGCTGTAGAGGAACGCAGGCGTTGACAACGTCGTCAGCTGGGCCAGTGTGTTCGCAGTACTGCTAGCAACATCTCCGCCCACCACGTTTACCGTTATGTACGGCAGGGCGCGGCTTAGATAGATGTTAGTTATGTTGTAGTACTGGTTTGGCAGTGACAGCGTGTTTGACGATCCGCTTGCGCCGCCAAGTGTTGCAACCTGCACCGGAGTTGTTGTCGCAGACGCAGATGTGCTTGTCCTGTAGCCCTTGATGGTTACAGTCAGAGGGTTGTTAGGGTTTATTATGTTGCCCTCTCCTATCGTCGAATAAATTATCACGTTTATCGGCGTAGAAGTTGCCCCTAGACCTCCAGGCGTCACTGCGTTAGCAACTGTGCTGACCGCATAAGGCGTCAGGTCGTACTGGACGCTGCTGCTCTGCTGGCCGGCGTAGCTGAACGCGTTAGGTATCTGCGAGGTCACGGTAAGCAGCTGCGCAGGCTGGTTGCTTATGTTGTCTATTGTGTAGCCAAGCCCTGTTGCCTGTGTGCCTAGGTTCTGGT
>JAJZJQ010000032.1 GCA_021851065.1 Microcaldota archaeon | reverse complement strand
GGCTTTGGCCATGGGAGGATGTCACAAGCTCTTGCCAAAAAGGCTATAAATAGAAAGCGCGGAATTAAGGCGTGATTATCATGTCAGTGGCAACAGCAGGCAGGCTTGGCTCTTCTAGAGGCATGGCAGCGCCTGGGAGTGTTCTAAGGCGCGCAGATGAGCTTGCAGGCTCTTTCCCCATGGCAGATGTGCGTTTGGTGCATGCCGCTGCGCATGAAGAATGCGGCGGCGCGAAAGAAGGAAGGGTGAATTTTCTTTACGCAGTATTAAAACTGAATGATGCTGACAACCGTTTGCTTGCTGATGGCGTCCCAACTGCCAGTAGAATTATTGAAATAATGGGGCTCATCGGGACCATGACAGGCGATGGCTCACTGCCAGCGCCAATCAAGGATAACATCGGAGCACAGATGGCATCCAGAACCTCGGCACAGCACATAGTGTCTGCCCATATACGCCTGCGTGCGGATACTATGGATCCTGACACTTACATCAGGTCAGAAGCTGCAAATGCCCTGACTGCAGTCTACTCTGCTGCAAATCCGTCCGGCATAAAGAAGCCGGCCAGGAGAGGCTGACGGCGCTTGGGTTTGCTCACGCGGCCTGCGACGTTTCGGTCTCCATATTCTGCGCCTTGTTCCTGCTTAGGGTGTAGATGCGCGCATTGGATACCTGCCTTAGCACCTCATCGTGCGTTATTATGAACACCTGATCCACTATGCCAGGCAGCGTCGCGCTGAACATCTGGACGAACTTGTCAAGGCCCTGGCGGTCTATGTTATGCGTTGGCTCGTCCAGTATAAGCCACTTGAGGTTGGGCACCAGCACAAGCGAGAATGCTATTCGCATGGCAAGGCACGCTGTGCTCCTCTCGCCCCCGCTTGCTATTGCATCGACGTTCTCCCATGCGTATTCCCCGCCTACAAGAATCTTGACCCTGAGATTGTAGTCGTCATCAGATGCATCTAGCATTATGCCCTGGTAATCCCCGTATGGGTAGAGCTCCACCCACAGCTCGTGCATTATGCCGTTTATGGAATCCATGAGCTGCACTCTCAGCGCAGCCTGCGTGTCGGCGAGGGCCGCCTTGAACTTTGACAGGTTGTCTGCTATCTTCCTCTTCCTTGACGCATCCTCGATGACGCTATTTATCCTTTCAACTTCGGCCTGCTTGCCCCCTATCTGGGCTTGCTTGTCCTTTATGAATCTAGTTATGGATTCAAGGTTGGCGGCATGCTTGCTGAGCTCTGAGGTGGATTTTATGAGCCGTGACTGCATCTCGTCCAGTATTCTCTCGTCTACCTTTATGGAATCGTGCTCTTTTGCCTTGGCTTGCATCTGCGCGGCTGTCCTGTCCCTCTCTGCCACATGTCTTTCCATTCTTTCTATGGACTCCATCAAGGCATTTGCTTTCTGCAGCGCGTCAGTGGCTGCGGAAAGTCCCTTCTCTGACAGCGCCTTTGCAGTCTTTGCCGCCTCGTACGACATCTTTGCCTGCGCCATCTTGGCTTCTGCTGCCTTAAGCCTGTCGTCCGCACCCAGGTAGCGCTTCAGGATCTCCTCGATGAGGGATATGGAGCGCGATCTTTCCTCAAGAGACTTGTAATCTGCCCTTGCCTTTGATAGCTCGGCCTGCGCCTGGGCGGCTTTTTTCTTGGCTTCGTCTATGGTCTTCTTTTTTTCCGAAAGTATCCTGGCGACCATCTGCTCGTCAAGGGCCTGCTCGCATACTGGGCACTTTTTCATGTGCACGGACAGTGCACCGGCCTGTTTCTCTGCCTCGGCTATTGCCGCCTTGGACATCGATGCGTCTGTGGAAAACCGCTCTATTGCCGCATTGCAGTCTGAGAGTTTTTTCTCAACTGCCGCCCTTGGCTCCCTGGCAAGCTCCTTCTCTTTGGCATCGCGGTCTGCAATGTCCTTTTTGGCATTTTCAGCTTCTGCTGCTATCGTTGTCATTGCGTAATGGCATTTTTCCAGGGCATTGGAGTTTGCCCTGTCCTCATTCCTAAGCCCCTCAAGTCTCTCGGAAGCGGCTGCGGCCATCCTGTGCGCTTCGGCCTTCTCAGGCAGCCCCTGTGATGCAAGCTTTGAGATCTCCGCATCAAGCAGCTGCATCCTGCCCTTATGCCCTTCTATCTCCCTTGCAAGGGCGAGCTTTCTTGAATTGCTCTCCTTTAGCTTTGTGATCTCCCCCTCTATCGCAAGTTTTTCAGAAGTATGCAGATTTATGCTTGCCTGCGCGGAGGCTTTCTCGGATTGAAGCTTGCCCACCTGCGCCTCAAGCTGCTGCAGCTCTAGCTGCACTGCCTTTATATCGAACTCCTTTGCTATCCTCTCGCTTTCGGATATCATCTCCCTTATGCGGTTAACTACCGTTGATGCATTGTCCTGGGCTATTGCGAACTTGTCAAGGCCAAGGAGCGAGTCTATCTGCTTTTTCCTTAGCGCCGGGGTTATGTCAAGGAAGTAGTCCAGATTGTTCTGCTCAGAGTATATTGCCTTTGAGAAGAGGTCGTAGTCTACCTTGAGTATGCGCTCGACCTCCTCCGTTACGCGCTCTGGCTGAGACTGAAGGTATGCGCCGTTCTTCTCTATGGTGGCAGTTGCCTTGCCCGATACAGAAAGCGTGCGGGTTATCGTGTACTCGTCTCCCCCTGCATCCATTGCGAGCGTTATGCTTGCGTCCTTCTGCTGCTCGGGCCTATTCCTTATCAGTTTTGCAGTGCCTATGCGCCTGTGCTGTATGGCGGGAAACATTCCGAACAGGGCAAATGAGATGGCATCCATTATGGAGCTCTTGCCCGCGCCCATCTGGCCGAGGAGTATGTTTGTGCCTTTGGCGAACTTTAGACAGGTATTCTTGTGCGTCTTCCAGTTCCTTAGCTCTATCGATTTTATCATGAAGGAATCCCACAGGAATATTAGAGGGCAATGTTATTATTCCTTGCATCAGTCCTGCTGATTCTGGTTGCCTGGGTGCGACCTCAATATGGATGCTATCATGTCTCTTTTTTTCTGTCTTTCTATCCGCCCATTGACACGGTCCAGTTTGTGCTCGGCCCAACGTCCGGTGGCCTTGCCGGTTCTTGAATCGTTTGTTATGGTTACAGGGATCCGCGCTGAAGTGATCTCTACGGTAATCTCAGGAGTGTAATTGGGCCTAGCTGCATGGGCCATGGTTATCATTGCAGAAGTATACCAAGCGTCTTCGTAATGCAGCTGCGCCTTTTCTAGGATCTTCACGCTGCCAAGCTTCTTGCCCCACTTGTAAGCAATGCTGCCTGCCTTTATCTGGGTGTGATACTGCCTTAGCAATGCCATGGTTTCCCCAGCATCTGCGAGGACGCTTCTTGCTGCTTGCATTGCGCCGCTGCCAGATCTGTGCCTAGTTCCAGCCATTTTGATCTGTGCAATATTGCGCAAAGGTCATATATATTCGCTTCGCCATATGGATGATAACATGCAGAAACGCTTTTTCATAGTGCATGGATGGGGAGGAAGCCCGGAAGGCAACTGGTTCCCATGGCTTAGGGATATGCTCGAATCCAGAGGCCTTGCCGTGTACTTACCGCGCATGCCAAACGCCCACAACCCGGTTGAGGGTGAATGGGTAAAGGCACTTGACCATGACGTAGGAACCCTTGATGGCAACACCTATTTCATAGGCCATAGCCTAGGATGCATAACCATACTGCGCTACCTTGAGCAGATTGGCGGCGAGCAGGTGGCAGGAGGCTGCGTGCTTGTAGCCGGATTCAGCGGGGAGCTTGGCATAGCGCAGATACAGAACTTCTTGGCAAAGCCGGTGGACTGGAGAGCAGTAAAAAGTCACTGCAGCAAGTTCGTAAGCATAGCCTCAGACAACGACCCGTATGTGCCGCTGAAATATTCCGTGATATTCAAGAGAGAGCTTGCAGCAAAGTGCCTGATACAGCCAGGCATGGGCCACTTCCAGATGAAGGAACTGCATGTCGCGCTCAACGAACTGCTGAAATTGTCGGCCTGAAGCATGGAAACACTTATAAATCAGGGGCTTGTACTAATCCTTAGGTTGTGACAATGCCAGTAGAATGGGTTGCAAAAACAGACTTCATGGTCTGTTCAAAGTGCGGAAAGAACATAAACGAGGGGGAGGTTGTGGTTGGGGACTTCGACAAATTCTTCCACAAGAATCCAGAGGACTGCGAAGAGAGCAGCTACCAGAACAGAGTATTCGAGAGCAGGTAAGCAGGCAATTTGGCTGTGCAGTATCTCCCGGCTACTTATGGCTGCTGCCCCATGTGCCCATGACCTGCCTCATGATCGCGAACTCGCCGATGTGGTATGCATTGTGGTCGGCTATTACCAGCATGCAGCGCAGCAGGGTCTTGCCGCTGTCGGTTGGCACAGGCGAGTTAAGATCTGTGTCCTTATCAAGTGCAATTGACTGGAGCTCGCCGGAATCGTGGCGTATCTGGTTTATAGTGGCTTCCCAGTCCTTGCGGCTTGCCTTTCTTGCGGCAGCTGGCCAGTAATCATCAGGCCAGCGCATCTCCTTGTAGTCTGCATCTCTCATGAAATTGAGCATGTCCTTTTGCGATAGCATTATGTGCTCAAGCAGTGCCCATGCGGAGTATGTGCCGTTAGGGAATGTTGTGTTGATCCCGTTCTCGGGGAAATCGGCCACCGCCTCGTCAATGTCCATGTGCGCATTGCCCCCTTTAAGCAGCGCAGCCAGCTGCACACGCAGCCCGTCATCCTGTGCCATGCAGTAACCCAAAGAGTTGATGCATGGCATAAATATTTAAACGGCAAAGGCACATTTAGGGACGTGGAACGCTTTATTTATCTGACCTGGAAGGATTATGGGAAGATGGCTACTGAACTCGCTGGCAGGGTGCTAAGGAGCAGGCATAAATTCGACGTAGTTGTGGGCATAGCAAGAGGAGGCGTGCCGCTTTCCATGGTTATAGCAGATGAGCTTGGGGTAAGGATAGAGATAATTAACGTGAAGTCGTACAACGGCACCCGCGGAGATAGGACCAGGCCGCATATACTCTCTACACTCACAAGCAGCCTTGGGGGCAGGCGTGTTCTTCTAGTTGACGACCTTATAGAAGAAGGAGATACAATAATGGCGATGTCAAAGTATCTGCTCAGGCAAAAACCCAAGTCGCTTGAGACTGCCGTGATGTTCACAAAGCCCTGGAACAAGGTTAAGCCGGACTTCTCGCTGATGGAAGTAGACAAGTGGGTCGTATTCCCATGGGATAGGTGCGAGACAAAGAGGATTATTGGCAGGATGGGCGCAAGGCGAAAAAAATATATATAACCACAGCTGCACAGTACGTTATGCAGACTTTTCGCTACAGAGGAATGGATGTGCCGGTACTGCAACCGCACAGCCCAGCGCGCAGCGCATATTCTGACAGGATAGTAACACCAGGATCATATCAGCAGTTCAGCCGCCCTGCGCTGAAGGGCAGAAAGGCCGTGTGGACAGCATTACTTGAAGAAGCCTGCGCAAGGGCCGGGAGAGGCGCAGTGATATCCGATGACAAGATAGATGCCCTGAAGATGGCTGCAAGGCCTCTGATCCAGCAGTCTAAGATAGAAGACATAGACATGCAGTCCATACCGTATAAGTCTATATTGCTTATGGGAGCGCTCAAGCATGCTGCAGGATATGCGGTAAGCATACCTGATCTTACAAGACTCGTGGTTCCAGTCATACTCGAGGCAGGCAAATCAGGAAGAATAGATTTTGTGGGAGGGCCCATAACGGCGTTCGGGAAGGACCATATAAGCGCATCGTGGGATGCGCTTGAGACAGCAACCATATTGCTTGCGTTTGAGAGCGCTGCCGCCAGGGCAGGCACAGGGAAGCCTGAGATCATGCACATGTCTACAGTATATGTGCCAGATCACATCAACATGAGGATAAATAGGGGCAGGTGGAAGGCAGTGCAGGATGCCTGGAGGCTGCACCACAGAGAGGAACAGCAGGCTAGGGCGCTTGCGCTTTCATCGCTGTCGAGATCCCCTGGCAGCATCATGACCAAGGCAGTTGGAGAGTGGTGGATTTCTGAAGGGACTTTGGACGAGATTGATACATCCATGAAATTAGGGATAACTGTCGCTAGTTATGGGAGCTCGCACCCGACGTTAAGGGACGTCGCCTTCTGCAGCAGGTACCCTCACTCGCACGGCAAAAAGCCGCAGCAAGCCTTATATTGATTCTATCACATAATATCTTGCGGGGATTATTATGCAGCAAACCACCACCACTACTGTGTCGCGCGAAGAAGGAATAGTGCATTCGAAGGGATATGCAGCAAAGGAGCCCAAGACAGCCCTTGAGCCGTTCGAGTTCGAGAGGAGGCCTGTAGGGGACAATGACGTACTGATAAACATAAAATACTGCGGGGTGTGCCACTCCGACATACACACGGCGAGGAGCGAGTGGAGAGGCACCAAGTATCCAGTTGTACCGGGCCACGAGATTGTTGGAGAGATAGTGCAGGTCGGCAAATCGGTCAGTAAATTCAAGGTCGGCGATCGTGCAGGAGTAGGATGCATGGTAGATTCGTGCAAGAAGTGCGACCACTGCCTTGCAGGCCAGGAGGAGCAGTGCAGCAGAACGGTTTGGACGTACAACTCCCCCGAAGGGCACATAGGCGGTAACACATATGGAGGCTACTCCAGCAACATAGTCGTAGACGAGAATTTTGCCCTCAGGATATCCCCGGATGTTGACCTTGCATCTGCTGCTCCGCTTCTGTGCGCCGGGATAACCACATACTCGCCGCTTAGACGATGGAAGGTAGGCCCTGGAATGAAGGTAGGTATAGTGGGGCTTGGAGGCCTTGGGCATATGGCTGTCAAGCTTGCGCACTCGATGGGCGCACATGTTACAGTGTTTACAACATCGCCATCCAAGAAGGAAGATGCGCGCAGGCTTGGAGCAGACGACGTAGTGGTATCAAGCGATAAAGCAGGAATGGACATGCATGCAGCGAAGCTGGACTTCGTGCTTGACACAGTATCTGCGAACCATGACATAGACACGTATCTCTCGCTGCTAAAGCACGGGGGCGCCATGGTCATAGTTGGGCTGCCAACAAGCCCGCACACAGTGGCTGCGGAATCCCTGGTGCACTGGCGCAGGATACTCGCAGGCTCGGTGATAGGCGGCATCAAGGAGACGCAGGAGATGCTCGATTACTGCGCGCAGAATGGGGTCTCAAGCGACATAGAACTCATACCAATACAGAGGATAAATGAGGCTTTCGAGAGGACAGTTAAGGGCGATGTGAAGTACAGGTTCGTAATAGACATGTCTTCCCTTGGAAAGTGATTGGCGCAGCCCATATTTCCCAAATTCAGCGCAGTCTCCTTGTGACCAGCAGCCCGTCGAGTTCTGAGCCCGGGTCGTATTTGAGCATTGCAAGGCCAAGCACAAGAGCAGATATCCAGCTTGCCACAAGCACAGTGGCAGCAAGGCCTGAGAAAACATCAAGATGCCCGGAGAAAGCCGCACTTGTTATGCCAGGCACTGCGGATATGCCGGAGATGAAATACAGGCACACGTTGAACGCGTTGAACAGGACTGCAGGCAGATACCATGTGCGCAGGCCGAGCAGGAACACCACGGCTATTATCGTGTAGGATATTATTTCTATGTCAAGCCATAGCCCAAGCGCAGAGAAGCCAAGGCTAAAGCCTGCGTGCGTTACTGCAGTGCTGCCTGGGCCTGCGGAGATATGCGGCGGCGCGGTAGCGGCAGAAGGCTGCGGGGATACACTCGGTATAGCATACGACAGATGAGCTGCAGCTACAAGAAGTGCCAGCACTGCCATCAGGAACCTTGCTGCATGAATAACACCCTCGTTTAAGACCATGTGCTTTGGATGCCTTGGCATAGATATCATTGTTGAGATTAGACACTGCTTGATGTGACATCCTCCCACCCGTAAACGG
>JAJZJQ010000012.1 GCA_021851065.1 Microcaldota archaeon | reverse complement strand
CCGACTACGTCGGGGGTATCTCACCCCTCGCTGCAGTTTCAATTGAACTGCAACTTTGTCTGTTTACCCTCTTCTCTGCCTGGCATGAACGGTTCGTACGAGACATCCTGCCTCCTGATGTAGTTCTGTATGATGTTCTGCCCTACCGGCCCGACACTTGTTCCTGTAGGCTGTCCACCCCAGAAATTTTTGTCTGGATACCTTTTGATGAAGTTTGGCATTTCTCTGAAAACCTTTGAAGCCGAATGCTATTTCAATTAGCTATGGATGCGTATAAGAAGCCCTTGGGAGAGCTTAATGACAAGGAACTGTTAAGAGTCCAGCAGGAGCTAATTAATTTTGCAGAAACACTTCCGCATGGGGTGGTAATTTTTGATACCCATCATGTACAGATAGTCTTGGAAGGAAATGTTGCCATTCTCACCCCTAAGAGTCACCAACCACTAATAAGTTCGCATGTTGTTATAGAAGCGGACCCTGAGATAATATTAGCTAGAAGGATTGCGGATAGTAACATACAGAGAGCTTATAATCTTGAAATAATTAATCTTGAATTAAATGCTGAAAGGAATGCTGCATACCAAATTGCAAATGAAACAGGTGCAAGAATCTACATTGTAAGAAATGATGACCTTGATAAGACTATTGTGGATATTAGTGATATATTAAAACAAGAGCTTAGAATTAGTGGTTAAATGGACTTAGTTTTTTTTCACATCGAATAAGGTCAAATTCAATATAGCACATGCTGTATTAGACAACTACAAAATAAATGTTAAGCAACGTACAGTTGCACTTGCAGAAATCCAATCGCTTAATATAAAAGAAGTTGCTGTTGATAAGGCAAGACAAGCAATGAAATACACCCGAAAACCGTTTATAGTAAGCGATGATGGCTTGTATATAAAGGCCTTGAACGGTTTTCCTGGGGCGTTGCTTAAACATCTGTGTGCTAATTTAAGTGATTTGCAAATAGTGGGTTTATTACGTGCTAGAAATGATAGAAGGGCTCGATTTGTAAATATTATTGTTTTTGGCGATCCAAAAACACAGACGTTAAGAATATTTTCTACCTTAACAGATGGGAGTATTGCCAAAGTGCCTAGTGGATCGAGAACCGTCGGATTTGCTATAGAAAGGATCTTCATTCCGCGTAATATGCACAAAACAATAGCACAACTTAATGAGATTGAATGGCATGCTTTTTGGAATGCATATCAACAAAGATTGCACTATAATAAATTAGGAACTTGGCTGATTAGAGGTATGCCAAATGATTAAACGGTTAGATTTCTTCCCGAAATATACTGGCATGCTTACACGAGAGGAAAAAACTGCTACCACTAGAATAGGGGACAAGAGCAGTAACTACAGAGTTGGCGATAAAATTGAAATAACCATTAACCATCAGGAACGCATAAATACAGGTATTATTACAGCAGCCATAGTCAAAGATTTTGGAGGTATTAAGGAGTGACATCTGATCTCAAAAGACCTTATTTTATTTCATACCCATGAAATTTATGGAGTGTTATCGTCCCCATAGTAGTTTTGCATATTCGTTATTTGACATCTCTCTATTCGCTTTTCGTCTATTTGTAAACTTCCTATAGGAGTCCACTCAAAAGATAGTTATTTAATTCTATCATGCCATACTATTCTGCTTATTTTCCCGCAATCACTGCAGTCTTGCAGGAGGGATAAACATGGCAGATTACTCGGAGGAATTCGGCAAGTTCATTGCCGAGAACAAGGGCAAGAGGAAGTTCAAGCAAACGGTAGAGCTAGCCATAAATTTCAAAGGCATAGATTTCACTAGGCAGGACAACAAGATCAACCTTGACGTGGTGCTGCCAAACGGGAAGGGAAAAGTGAAGAAGATAGCTATTTTCACAAGTGACAGGAACCTCTCCGAAGAGGCGCGCAAAAACGGGATAGAGGTGATAGACGGCGCAGACATACCCGCAATAGCTGCAAATGCGGCAAGGCTCAGCTCACTGCTGGATTACGAGCTTATAGCCCAGCCGGCCCTCATGCCTCAGGTGGCAAAGAGCCTTGGGCAGTTTCTGGGCCCCAGGAACAGGATGCCAAGGCCGCTGGTAGGCAGCGCAGGCATGGCGAACATGGCAAATGAGCTGAACAAGAGGATAACGATAAGGAACAGGGGCAAGAACCTGCCAACAGTACACTGCGTTGTGGGCAACGAGGACATGGATGCCGCCAAGCTGTACGAGAACATAAATGAGGTCATGGGCAGCGTTACGAGGAAGGTGGGCAACAACAGGATAAGGTCGGCTTATGTGAAGCTCACTATGAGCAAGCCGATGAGGATAGCGTGATATTATGATGCTTAAGTCAGAGAAGGTGGAATACGTAAAAAAGATGCAGGAGGAGGTCAAGAAGTACAGCACTGTAGGCATAATGTCGCTTGAGTCGGTGCCTGACAGCCTTGTACAGAAGGCAAGGAACGGGCTTAAGCCTGAAGTGAAGTTCATTGTCGCCCGCAAGAGCCTTGCGCACAGGATAATGGACGCAGACCCTAGGCTGGCAAGGCTCAAGGATTATGCAACAGGAAACTTCGCAATACTGCTTTCCAACAAGGAACCCTCTGAGCTGAATGCATTAATAGTATCAAACAAGATGAAGCTTATAGCAAAGCCAAACCAGATAGCGCCTTCCGAGATATCGATAGAGGCAGGGGAGACAAGCATAGCGCCAGGACAGGCAGTCACAGACATGAAGACTGCAGGCATAGACGTGAAGATAGACAAGGGCAAGGTAGTCATATCTAAGAGCAAGGTGCTTGTGAAGAAGGGAGACAAGATAAGCACCGCAATCTCCAAGGCCCTGAAGATGCTGGACATAATGCCGTTTGAGGCAGGGACAAAGCTTAAGGCAGTTGTGAACGGCAACCTGCTCTTTAACGAGGCTGCGCTTGGCATAGATGTTAATTTCGTGACCCAGCAGATTGCATCAAGCTTCGCACAGGCAGACGCACTCTCTACCTCGATAGGCTTAGTGACCCAGTACAACGCAGACGCCTTCATAAGGAAGGCCTACCTGTCAGCCCTGGGCCTTGGGCTTGGGGCGCAGATATACGAGCCTGGAATAACTGATAAGCTGATAGCAAGGGCGGTTAGGGAGGCGCTTAGCCTAAACCCTATGGTCAAGGCAGAGCCAAAGCAGGAGGAGGCAAAGCCTGCAGACGGGGAGAGTGGACAGAAGCCTGCCGCATGACGATATTACGCTGAAATGGTGAAAAAATGGAGTACATATACGCTGCACTTCTCTTGGATGCAGCCGGAAAGGAGATAAGCGAAAAGAGCCTTGCCGACGTGGTCAAGGCTGCTGGCATGTCCCCTGACGAGGCAATGGCCAAGTCTGTTGCAACGTCGCTTAAGGGCGTGAACATAAAGGATGTGATAAAGAACGCCCAGAGCGTGCAGGCAGCAGCACCAGCTGCGGCGCCTGCAGCAGGAGCCCCGGCAGCAAAGAAGCAGGAGCCTGCGGAAGAGAAAGTGAGTGAAGAGCAAGCAGCAGGAGGGCTGGCAAGCCTATTCGGTTAAAGCGGCAATCTCTGCCGCCTTTTGAGGCTACAGGTCTTCCCATGCGCGAGCTTAGAAGCTGGCAGTGCCTTTGCATAGTTAGCGTGCGGTAGATGAATTTGATGCAAGGACGCATACGCACAGGCCGCACTGAACCAAGACGGGTGCATCCGCTGCTGCCGGATCTCGATCTAAGTGTGGCTGAGAGCAAAGAGGTCAGCCGTATAGCCACAATCATAAGAGAGAGCGAGCTGAGGATAGAGACCCTTTACCTGTACATATATGCAAGGCGCGATTTTAGGGCTAAAGGATTCAGCATGGCCATAGACCGAAACCCGCTGGCATGGGGCGTGATAATAAGCTTGAATGACGCAGTGCAGGCAGAGGAAGCGGGCCATTTCTTCGAGGCTGCGCAGTTCTATGCAAAGGCAGCAGACCATATAGCAGGGCAGGAGAGGCCAGGTAAAGGGGATATGATGTGGGCAAAGAGACTGGAGGAGAGAGCCAATCAGCTGCTTGGCAAGAGTGCTGGAAACGAAGCGATCGAGGCTTGGGCGCGAAAGAGTCTGATAGCAACCCTCATGCACGTGGATGATGTGTACAGAGCGTGCATTGGCGCAGAAAACGGGCTGCCAAAGCCAAGATTCTAACGTCTTTTGCCAAGTTGCCATCGTAACGTTTATATAATGTGTGAAAGATATTTGCAGTGGTGACTTAAATGCAGGTTTATGTAGAAAAGCCGAAGTGCACGGGATGCTCACACTGTTTTGACGTATGCCCTGTAGCTGTATTCGAGATGAAGGACAGGGAGGCGCCTGATGTCAACAACGACGCCGCGCCTGAGGAATGGAAGTGGAAGGGATCGCATCTGCCTGAAGTTACTGCAAAGTGGGCCAATGTGCAGGACGGCCACAAGCACTTCGCAGAGAAGCACGAGGGAGGCAGCGGAGGCATATCAGTAGCAGTCAACGGCCCGTCGTGCATACTGTGCCAGGCATGCCTTGTCGAGTGCGAAGGGGAATGCATAGTAATCACTGATGACACAAACAACGTCTACCGCTCGATATACAAGTGAGCGCTAGGCTGTTTTTTTCTTCAGCATCTCGAAGTCTATTGCTATCTCCACTTCGCTGGCTGAATAGGGCCTTACGACCCGCCAGGACAGCACCCTGAACCTTATGCCCTTGGGTTTTAGCAGCGCGCGCAGCTTTTCGCAGTGCTCTGCAAGGGCGTTGTCCTTGCTGCCAAACGCGTAGTAATGCACAACGCACCTTCGCTTTGCGGCCAGCACGGCTGCCCCGATGAAGCTGTACGAGTCCTTTGGAAGAGGCATCACTATGCGGTCGGCAAATCCCTTGTACCTTAAGGCAACCTCCTTGACGTCCCCAAGAACCGGCTCTACATTGACAGCCTTGTTAAGTTTTATGTTCTTGACCATATACCGGTACGCATTCCTGTTCAGCTCGATCGCAACCACCTTGGTATTGCTGTGCGCCTTTGCCACCTCTATGGCAAATGGGCCAGTGCCTGCAAACATCACCATCACGTTCTCCCCGTCAGTTGCAAGCGACCGTATCCTCCCCCTCTCGTAGGAGAGCCTTGGGGAGAAGAAGGCCTTACGCACATCCATCATGAATGTGCACCCGTTCTCCCGGTATACGGCATCGAACTTCCTCTCTCCGCAGACGTACACGTACCTGCGCGTGCGGTATTCGCCGCTTACCGGCCCGCCTTTTGAAAGGACTGTCTTTATGCCCTTGTTTATGCCCATTATGACTTTTGCAAGCCCAAGGGCCGATTTCCTGCTGCGCGCGTCTATTATGGCTATGTCGCCCATGACATCGTAGCCCTTGGAATAGTCTTCGCTCCCGCCAAGTGCCCTTGACACAGCCTTGCGGTAGCCCTGCCTGTTCCCCGCAGGTTCAAAGCGCCTGCTGGACAGCTCGGCCATGCCCCTGCCGAGCAGCGCGCCAAGCTGGCGGCTGGCGGAAAGACCTGCTATAGGAATGTATATAAATTTGCCACTTCCATATATCCTGTAATTATTGTCGCTTAGTTTGCGCCTTGCGAGGTATTTCCTTACCTTCTCGGCGTTATCCTTGCGCACCTTTAGACATAGCATAGGATCATATTGGCATTGTAAAACTTTAAAAGTGGAATTGGATGTACTTCATAGTAAGAGTAACGGCAAGCCAGGAGAAGATAACTGCAGATGTGCTGCAGAATAAGATCTCTAAGAACAACAATGACATATATTCGCTTGTGATGCCCTATGGCATGCGCGGCTACCTCATAATAGAGGGAGCTAGCGAGATAGCCGTAAGAGACCTCATACTGAACGAACCGCATGTGAAAGGAATGCTTCCAAAGCCGCTTGAGGAGGCGGAGCTTGACAAAATGCTCGCTGCCAGGCAGACGGCGCAGGAGATATCGGTTAACGACGTTGTGGAGTTCTTCACAGGGCCTTTCAAGGGCTACAAGGCAAAGGTCATAAAGATAGACTCGAGCAAAGACGAGATAACCGTGGAGCTGATGGAAGTTGCAGTGCCTATCCCGGTTACAACAAAGGCCAACATGGCGAAGATAATTCAGAAGGCAGCTCAATGATTTGGATGATATCATGACAGAAGTAGTAGTCAACGGGCTCATAGAAGGAGGAAAGGCCACAGGAGGGCCTCCGTTTGGTCCTGCCCTGGGCCCGCTAGGAGTCAACACTGCGAAGATAGTGGAGGAGATAAATGCGAAGACTAAGGCCTTCGAGGGCATAAAGGTGCCGGTGAAGGTCACAGTCATAAAGGAGACAAAGGAGTTCAAGGTGGAGGTAGGCTCCCCCACTACAAGCGCGCTTATACTAAAGGAGCTTGGTCTGCAGAAGGGAGGCAAGGTCAAGGAGGAGGTTGCAGGCAACATAACCCTTGAGCAGGTAAAGAAGATAGCAAAAGCCAAGGACATGTCCATGTACGGCAACACCTTCGAGGCCAAGGTTAAGCAGGTAATAGGCACGTGCAAGAGCATGAACATAACAGTTGAGGGAATTGGAGCGCGCGACATGCTAAGGAAGATAGAGAGTAGGGAGGTAAAAGTAGAGTAATCCTGGATTTCTTTATCGTCAGATTTAGGCATACATGCGCTTATGTTTCGCTGCGCTTGGCCCGCTACAGGTTAAGGCAGGCCGCCATCTTGCTTGTAAAAGCCGTTTGGTGGTGCAAGCAATAGGCATATGCAGCCAGCTGGTCATCGCATTGGGTCCCATCATGATTGTTGACGACAGGATATATGGCAGGTTCGAGATCACGCAGCCGGTGCTTATAGAGCTAATGGGCGCTGGGACAGTCGTGCGGCTTAAGGACGTGTCGCAGCGCGGATACCCAGCGTTCGTAGAGTGCTCAAGCCCGGTGCACTACAGCAGGTATGAGCACAGTATAGGATGCATGCTACTGCTAAGAAAGCTTGGGGCCGGCCTGGAAGAGCAGATAGCCGGGCTTTTGCACGACGTATCGCACACAGCATTCTCGCATACGGTAGACTGGGCATTTGGGGATCCGACCAGGGAAGACTATCAGGACAGCATACTTGCGCAGTACATCAACGCTTCGCCGCTTGCGCAGATACTCAAGAGGCATGGATACGACAGCAGCGAGATAAGCAGTCTGGAGGAGACTGACCGCTTTGGCCTAATGGAGAGAAAGATTCCGCAGCTGTGCGCAGACCGCATAGACTATACGCTCAGGGATTGCCATTATTCGCTTGGATGCGATGCCGGCAGTTTCCTTGACCATCTGACAGTATCAGTAGGCCACATTGCATTCGATTCCTATGAGATGGCGCTGAAATTCGGCGAAACGTACATGAGATGCCAGAAGGAGCTGTGGGGGTCGCAAGGCAATGCAGTACGCTATTACATTATTGGAAGGATGATGAAGGAAGCAGTAGAGAGCGGCGTAGTCTCCAGGAAAGACCTGCACCTTACTGAAACAGAGTTCATAGACGCCGTCAGGCGCTCTGGAAATGAGCACGTGAACAGCCTTATGGACCTGGCCTTCGGGCATATCGACTACAAAATTGCAAATGACGGGATTAGACTGAACAAGAAATTCAGGTACGTAGACCCTGAATTTGTCCAAAATGGCAAAAACCGAAGGGTTTCCGAAGTCAATCCGAAGTATGGAAAAATGCTCGATGACGAGGGAAAGATAGAAAGGGAGGGCTTCAGGGCGAAGATATCGGGATTGGAATGGCAAAAACGCTGAATCTGGAGGATCTGTACAGCAGGCTAAGGAAGGAGAATGGCCACCAGCATTGGTGGCCCGGGAATACGGACGATGAGATAATAATAGGCGCCATGCTCACGCAGCAGGCAAGCTGGAAGAACGTGGAGCTTGCAATGGACAACCTAAGGCGCGCAGGGTGCCTGAGCCTGAGGAAAATAGACTCGATGGACCTGCATGACCTCGAGGGATGCGTCAAGCCGTCTGGATTCTACAGGCAGAAGGCCGCACGGCTTAAGGCCTTCGCAAGGCATGTATACTCCAGCCATGGATCGCTTGGAAGGATGCTTTCAGGGCGGGCGGGCACGCTTAGGAAAGAGCTCCTGGAGCTTGACGGGATAGGGCCTGAGACAGCCGATTCCATACTGCTGTACGCGGCAGGAAAGCCGGCGTTCGTTATAGATGCGTACACAAAGCGCATAATGAACAGGATATACGGCCTTGACAAGGATATAGGCTACTATGAACTGCAGGAGCACATAACATCGCGCATAAGGAAGGACGCAGGCCTTTACAATGATTTCCATGCGCAGTTGGTGGAGCTTGGGAAGAACCACTGCAGAACCAAACCTTTATGTAATATGTGCCCGATAATCCAGTATTGCCGTCATGGCAGGAAGAACGCGCAGCGATGACCATGGACTTCAATGAGTATGTTACTACAAACAGGGACGCCATATACAAGGCGATAATGAGCTACATGCCGCTCAAGGATCCGGTGGACCACTACAGGATAGTCAGGGAGTACAGCGAGCGGCAGGGAAGCTACAGGAGGCCAGGGCTACTCATGCTGGCCGGTGAGATGTTCAGCGTGCCGCAGAGCAAGCTGGTGCTGCCTGCCGCTGCAATGCAGCTCTCTGAGGACTGGATACTCATGCACGATGACGTAGAGGACAACTCGGAGCTGAGGAGAGGCAAGCCTGCGCTGCATAAGATCTACGGCAGCGAGATAGCAATAAACGCAGGGGATGCGGCCCACATAATCATGTGGAGGATGCTCAAGGACTATATGGACAGCGAAGGGAAGGAGATTGGCGGCAGGCTGTACGACAAGTTTTATGACATGCTGGAATATACTGTGGCCGGACAGTATGTGGAAAACAACTTCATATTCAACGTGAAGAGCCTTAGCAAGGCAAGCGAGGAGCTGTATTTCAGGATAGCTGCAGGCAAGACATGCTATTACACTGTGTACGGGCCCATGCAGCTTGGCGCGATAGTGGCAGGGCAGAGCGATGGCACCCTTGGAGTCATGAAGTCCATAGGCGAGCCGGCTGGGATAGCATTCCAGATAGTCGATGACATACTTGACATGACAGCCGATGAGAAGGAGTTCGGTAAGCGCAGATACGGCGACCTATACGAAGGCAAGCTGACGCTCATAATGCTGCATGCGTATAACTCGGCTAGCGCGCAGGAGAAGGAGAAGGCCGATGGCATATACGCAAAGGCGAGAGGGCAGAAGACTGCGCAGGAGATAGAGTTCCTTGAAGGCCTTGCCTCGAAGTATGGGAGCGTTGACTATGCAAGATCAGTTGCAGAGAAGTACGGCGCCGCAGCCAGGCAGGCAATGGACAGGTACAGGGAGATCATGCCAGACAACGCATACAGCGAGACCCTGCTCTGTGCAGTGGAGAGCATGTACAAAAGGAGCAAGTGACAGGCTGCAGGCTTATTTTATTTCTGCGATGTTATGGCCTCTATGGTCTTCTCGAACTTCTCTACGGCCTTCACTACCTCCTTTAGCTTTGGGTTTATGTTGTACCCCAGATCATAGCCCCTGTCGGTGCGTATGTGGGTAGGCTGCAGCACGCTGAGATTCATAGAAAGGTTCCTTAATGTTATTATGAGCGTTTTCCTTGTGAACTTCTTGCCAAGAACAGTGTAGAGTTCCCTTGTGGTCCTTGGTGACTTCACCATGAGAAGCTTGAGCACTGCATAATTTGGCTTGCTCAGAAGCTTTCTTATCATCCATATTTCGTCGTTATCACGCTCCACTTTCGCCATGCAAACACACACTTATTCTTTGGGTAAAAGCTTTTATAAATATATACACTCGGATAATGCCGTGCACCAGCGCATCGCAGCGTAGCTGGTACTTTGTTACATAAAAGAAATGTATATTAACTTATGCTTACTAAAATATATGAAATTATACTTTAGTAAAAGCATGGTGCTCATGAAGGCAGAGTTTCTTCGTAGAATGATTTCGGCTCCGGTTCGCAGTGCTGTTCCCGATAGGGCATCTAGGCTGCGGTTCGCAGTAGGCCCAAGGCTCACGTCAAATGTTGTTGAGGAGATCGGCGCCAGCCCTGTCAAGGCAGTGGCAAGGTCTGGGGCAGGATACACATACTCGGTGTGCATAGACATTCATGCTAACGACGTGCGCTGCATGGAGATTGCGAAGGATTACGTAGTATCCTGCATGGCAGCAACCGCAAATATTGGGAAAACGGCCATGGCAGAAGCGGCAGGCATGGCGCGCTCAAGGCTAGGGCAGCTTGTAAGCCCTGAGAGGATAGATGCGCTCTCGTACCTGGTTGCCCATGACACTGTTGGCTACGGGCCCATAAGCATGCTAATGGAAGACAGGCAGGGAATAGAGGAGATAGAGGTAAATTCCCCTGACTCATGGATAACCATATACTCGGCAAGATATGGCAGGTGCCTCACCAACCTCAGGTTTGTCAGCGAATACGCGTTCAGAAGCACCATCAACAGGATGGTAGAGGATGTGGACAAGGAGCTTAACGAGAGCACCCCGATAGTGGATGCACAGGTAGAGGATCTTCGAATACATGCACAGGTGAGGCCCTATGCAGTGAGCGGGGCCGCTGCATCGATAAGGATAGGCGGCAGGAAGGAGATCACCCTGGAATATATGCTGAGGAACGGGACAGTTACGCCTCAGGCGCTGGCATACATATGGATAGCGCTTGAATCAAAACACAATATGATAATTTCAGGGGCTCCGGCGAGCGGAAAGACAACTGCGCTTGGCGCGCTGATGGCGTTTGTGCCAGCCAATGAGAAAGTGGTGACTGTTGAGGAGGATGTTAATGAGGTGCGCACCGCAGGCGTGAACAGCGTGATAGCCCTGTACGGCTCCAGGTACAATTCTGTAACCCCAAAGGAGCAGGTAATAAACGCGCTCAGGCTTAGGCCTAGCAGGATCGTAGTAGGAGAGATGAGAGGAGAGGAGGCCAGGGACCTGTTCATGGGGGCCAATATAGGCATTGCCTTTGCGGCAACCATGCACAGCAATGAAGGAGGCATGCAGATACTCAAGAAGCTTCTGGTAAAACCCATGGGAGTTGAAACGCGCAGCCTGAGCACCCTTGATGTGGCCCTGTACATGAAGCAGGTAGACATAAGCAAAAGGATAGTGTCTGGCATCTCGGAGTACAGGTGGCTTAGCAGGGCTGAGATTGAGAGAGGGGAGGATGTATGCGGCGAGGATATGGTCTCGGTTCTTGAGGTCATGGAAGGCAGCGGGATGAGCGTAGCTGCATTGCAGGAGTCTAAGGTAATGGCAACGTATGCAAAGATGCACGGTATAACGCAGAAGGCGGCATTGAAGGAAATGGACAGGCGCGCGAGGCTGGTGCAGTCTGCTCTTGATGCGAAGGGAAGCGGCAGGAGCCTGGAGGAAGAGATATCAAGGTACGGTGGCTGGTGAGGATATGGGGATATTCGCGGTAGCGTGCGTAATTGCTGCTGCAGCAGCTATTGCAGCAATAATAGCGTACCCTGACGGGGAGCTTGGGCAGTTTCTGCCGATGTCGATGGCGCTTGCATCATCGTTTGTTATCGTGTATATACTCAGGCGCGCTTCGCGTTCCATGGAGAAGAGCAGCGCAGACGTGGAGGAGTTTATGAGGACCCTGCGCGTTGCGCAGTATCACATGGCCGCAGGGACGCCAGTGGCTTTGTCGATGAGGAAGGCATCGCTGTCGACCATGGAAGGCAGGATAAGAAAGGTGATGGACGCCGCAGCCCTGCGGGTAGGGGCGGGGGATGAGGCGATGGCTGCGTTATATGGCGCAGTTGCCGCAGACAGGCAGCTATCCAAGGATGTGTCGGCATACATGGACAGGGGATCCGGACTAGGGGAAGTAGTCTCGATGCACGAAGGGCGCAGGAAGGAAAACGCTTCTAGGATGCAATCTCTCTTTGCGCGCTATGCCACCGCAGGAATGTTCCTATCAACAGTAGCGCCGTCGTTCATCATTTTCTCGTTCGTAGGAAGCATGCTCATATCGCGCAGCGCGGTAGGGACGCAGGCCATGGCCATGGGGCTGCTGTGCGCAGTTCCCGTTGCGTACTCAGTTATACACTATATGTCTTCGCGGGGATTCTTTGGACAAGGCTAGAACGGCATTTCTTGCATCTGAGTCTGCGGCTTTGGCAGCCTCTGCAATAAACCCCATGCTGCTTCCCCTTGCGCTTGTGATTATGGCTGCTCAGAGACTGCATCTGCATAGGCGCAGAAAGGAGCCTGCTCAGGCATTGCTCTCGTTCGCCGTTGAGCTGCATAGGTGCTGCAGCATGGGCAAGCCGATATCCGCTGCGCTTCGCAGGGTTTGCAGGATGCCTTTGGCACCGCAGGAGATTGTTGGGATTTACAGGGAGGCGGAGCTTGGCTCGATAGAGCATGCCGATTTGAGCGGCATAAAGGACAGGAGCGTAAGGGAGCTTGCTGCAATAGTGGCCATAGGCCTTGAGCGCGGGGGCAAAGTAGAGGGAAACCTGAAGTCCTTCATCTCGAAGCTTGAGGCCGACATAGACAATCGCAACAGGCTCATGCAGAGCTCGCTGAACATGCAGGGACTCTCCACCATAGGGCTTGTGTTCTTCGTCCCTATGTTCGGCGGCATAGGCACTGCGATAATAGGATCCTCAGGGATGATAACAGGCATGGCAATGCATGGCGTCGAGTCGTCTTTCCAGATAGTGATACTGGCTTACATAACGGTAATGTCTTATGTGGTGCATGCGCTCAGGTCCGGCAACAATGCAGCCGAGTGCATCGCTGGCGCTGCAGGATATGCAATCATGGGAGCTGCCGTAATGAGGCTGTCGCTGTCGCTTGTATCTTACGCTATATGAGGTATGAAAATGATTGATAGAATAGTCCCTATAGAAGCGCAGGCATTCTTCGTGCTTGCCAAGAAGATGAGAGGCCAGGGGTCCCTTGAATATATAATGATGCTCTCAGCAGCCAGCATAGTGATACTCATAGCCCTTGCGATGATAGTGAAGCTGAAGGGATCTGTAGTCGGGAGCATAACGGTGAATGGCACCAACATGTCTGTAGGCCAGGCAATATCAAGCCAGCTTTCAGGCCTGACAAAGGGGGCGTGAGGGCTTGAAGGCGCAGATGTCACTTGAGATGATGGCTTATATTGCCCTTGCAGGGATATCGATGCTCTACTGCGCAGTTGCTGTAGCGCGATATTCCGTGCAGCTTGGGAGATACGCTGCTTATTACTCTTATTCGGAATTCTCCCAGGCCATAAGCACTGCCATAATGGGGCATGCAGGCGATGTGTCGGTATATGTTCCGGCTGGCATGTGCAATTCCACTGTCAGCGGAAGCGAACTGCGCACGAGATACGGCAGTTTCTACTTCCCCGAACGCGTAAGCATAAGCGGCAACCTTACGTGCAGCATCGGGAATTCTGATGCCAGCATAACCTATGCAAATGGCAGCGCGGATGTGAGATGACTGTTATGATGGGCCAGCTCAGCCTTGAGATAATGCTAAGCATCGCGGTGGCTTTGGTCATTGCCTCGTTTGCAATGGCTATGCTATCGGATGCGCATGCGCTTGCATACAGTGCGCAGGAGGAGATAGGTTCGTATGTGAACATGTCGGCGCAGTATGCTCAGCGGATGTATGCCCAGGCCATGCGAGGGTGATTGGATCCAGATAGTTGCAATTGATATTGGCATTGCGATACCTATTGCAGTGCTGGCTTTCTCGGTCATACTTGGCAGCCTGTACGCGTCGCAGCAGTACATGGCAGCCTATGCGAAGGCAGAATATGAGCAGATAAGATATCTTGCCGCTTCGCAGGCCATAGCAATGCTGCTGGGGGATGGAGGGGCTGGAAGCGGAATGGCAATTGAGAATGTGAGCAGGTACTACAACATCTCTGTAGAGGTAACAGGGCTTGGCAATGATTCCAGCTGCGCAGTGAGATACTGTCGGGTGATAGAGGTAGGAGGCGATGCGAAGTTACTGGTGATTGGTTGAAATTGCAGACAAGCCTTGAGTTCATGGTGATTGCAGCTGCCATAGGCATACTGATACTTGGATCCATAGCCGAGTACAGCAGCAGCGTGGGTGCATTGAGGAATGCGTCCCTCGCTCCCTCCTATAATTACTCTGTGCAGCAGCCGGCATATGCGCAGGATCCCGGCATGTATGCCTCGTTGCAGTTGGATTCCGTGGCGTATGCCCCTGCACTTGCGCATATAACTGCATACGGATGCGCCAATGGCACGGCGCGCATCATCATTAATTCTAGCAGCCTTACATTCAGCATGCCTGAAATCACCGGCGATTTCTATGGCTACAGCACGTGGACAGATGGATTCTACCCGCAGCCGGGGGCAGATGAAGCGACAGTCTGGTATTCGTTGGCATGCGCAGGAAAGGAGTACAACGGCTCGATTGAGCTTTATACAGTTGCTTCTTACCCAGGGGCGCAGCAGGCAGCGTACTATGCATACATATCCGATAGGAATGAATCTGTTGTTTACAATGCCGTGCTCCAGCAGGTGCCTGCGCTGCATGTCTGGACGCACTGCACATACAGGAACTGGCAGTACGATGCATACAGCGAGCCAGACCAGTGCGGGAGCCCGTCGTGGGAGTACCTGATCTATGGCAATGGATCGTGCGCTGATACCTACAGCGTTTGCATAGCGCCAGAGCCCACAGGATATAATATAAGCAGCACAGGGGCGCAGGCGGCTGCATACATGTACTCATTCAATCTCACCATATACGATGGAGTAATTGCCAGGGCCCGTTTGTCTAGCCTGAATGCCACAGCCCCCCTTATTGCCATGGGCAAGGACATAGGCAACGCTAGTGTTGTAGGTGTTTCTGGCAGCGGCTCCGCTCCAGGCTTTGCAGAGCTCGTAGGCCCAGGCGGCGCATACAATGCCAATGTATCCGCAATAACCCAGTATACCCAGGCGCGCAACAACCTTTATGGAGTGCTTGATTATTACAATGCAACCATGGCGCAAGGAGAGCAGGCGCAGATACAGCAAGCCATATCGTCCTATGATGCCCAGGAGAATGGGCTGGTATATGGTGCGGCGGGCAGGGGCTATTACCAGTGCACAGCTTCGGGGCGCATATTCGAGTGCAGGCCGCAGGTACCGCTGTACTATGTGATAAATGTGACAGGCTCTGCAAAGTATCTGCAGAGCAACGAGGTAATGGATGCCGCAGGGTCGGTGGTAAGGGTGGAGAGATGAGAGCGCAGTTTGCGACCATAGAAGCCCTTATGGCATTGACTTTGGCTCTCTCCACAGCAACAGCCATATCGCAGGCGCTGGGAACGTATCAGCATGACTATAATTCGCAGTACAGCAACCTCTCCATGGCGGTTGCCGCGCATGACTTCATTCAGCAGATGTCAAGCAACGCCACCGCACAGTACTGTATGGATGGCTATGCCCAGGACCATTCAGGCTGCATGTCCAATTACACCGGCTATTACATGTCTGTGTACGGGCTTAGTGCAATTGGAGTTGTGGAACAGAGTGCAGGCTATAATTACAGCAAAGTGTACTGCGGGGCGCCTGGCGGCTACAACATAATATGCATAGGGGTTTCATGATGTCGTTTTACGGAGTTGTAGCGATATTTGCTGTTTTGCTGTGCACGCTTGCCATAAGCACTGTAGGATTGGAGCTCGGGTACATCAATTTGGCTGGGCTTTCCTATTACAATGCAATAAGATCGTTGTCTTATAGCGGATTTTCATAGGCGCCTTATGAGATACCTTATCGGCATGGTGCCACCCTGCATCCTCACTTCGTCAGGGTTTAATTTCTGTATTTCCACCGTTCCTCTGCTTGCCGCAGGCCATACTACAGGATTGCTGGAGCTGACTACGGTTATCTGGCCCCTGAACTCCTTGCCCTGCACGATAGCAAAAGGGTTGGACATATCGCCTTTGCTGCGACTAGCAGGCGCATCCGGGATGCAGCCTGCAAAAGAGTTGTCCCATGGCGACCACTTGGCCCTGCTTGGTATCCATGGGCCGTCTTGCCCAGGCTCTATGGTTAATCTCCCTCCGAAAAGGCTTATAGGCTGTGTAATTTTGGTCCGGTAGACTGTGACTCCCCTTACTTCTGCTATCTCCCCGGTAAAAACATACTTGTTTATGGGCGCTGTTGGAGCTGCATCCAGGGTTATCGGGCCATCTGATGGCTTAAATCCTCTGGTGAGGTTTCTCCAGATTGCAGCTTCGGCAGCCTCAGCAGCTCTTGTGGCCTGGGACGTGCGCGGCTGCAGTGATAATATTGACATAAAGGAACACCATTGTTATGTTGTGTGAATGGAGCCCTTTATGCGTCCAATACGCAGAGCAATATGTGGGAGAAATAGCGCATGCTAGCTCCGTAACCGAGGGTCACACGCCAGTTATTGCTCTTGGATTGCATTTAATCCCACGCCATCTAGTAGAACTTGCCACCTATATAAAGATTGTGTACAACTTTGCGTCCTGTACAAAATACTTATAAACCTGGGATTTGAGATACGGTAAACAAGTGGGAACGTGAATTGCAGCTACGAAATGCAGCGCGAATGGAAATACGCCTGCCTAGTTCTTAGGCCTGACTTTGAGCAGATACGCTTCCTCTTGATGGTAGCCTGCGCATAAGGGCTGCAAGGCACTGCGGTCTTTATGCAGGAATTATTCATGCTTAGGTGAATCGATATGAAAAACCGGCAATATGAACAAACAAGAAAGACGAGCGCAGCTGTGGGAAATACGCAGAATTACGGTGATGGCGCCCAGGGCATAAGGCAGCTGCCCAGGCTTGGGGCCACAGATGTAAGGAACCTTGTACGCGAGCTTGAAAGGCTGGGAGCGCCAGTCATAAGGGAGAGCTCAAGGGGGAAGGTAGTGAAATTCGATGGCACTGGAAACACGGCAATCCTGCCGCGTAGTGGTACGGTAGATCCAAAGCAGCTTAGTGACATAGTACGCCAACTGCTTAGGCAGCGGCAATGAAAAAGCTAATAAACCAGGCAGTGCAATAGCACTTTTATCTGATCTGGAGTGTGGGAATGCTCTTCGGTAACAATAAAAGCGCCATGAGTTTTGGCCTTAGCGGAGATAAGGTTGACGAACACCTTGCACAGCTGCCGTTCCTGTTCAGGAACGTGGCGCCTGCGGCCAAGGTGCTGGAGATGGGATGCACGGGCAGCGCAGCTGCGCTTCAGCTTGCCATCATGCGCTACAATGTGACTGGGATAGACTACAGGAGCTACGGGCAGCAGAACGCTAATCTCAGGTTCCTTGAAGGCGATTTCAATTCCCATGATTTCGGCAAGGAGAGGTTCGACATAGTCATATCGATGAACGCCATAGAGCACTTCGGCCTGCAGTACTACAACAAGGCGGAATACTTCGACAAGCAGGCTGATGTGAAGGCCATGACAAAGGTCAAGGAGCTCATGAACAGGGGCGGGCAGCTAATACTTATGTGCAAGTACGGCATACCCGATCTGATAACCGAATCCGGCAGGCCGTTCGTGAGGGTATATGACGACAAGGCGCTTGACGTGCTGCTCAGCACTTTTGAAGTCAGGAGCACCGAGTATTACATGGTTGGCAGTTACAGGACAGTGAGGCAGGTGCCAAAGGAGGAGGCTGCAGCCAGCAGGCACTACCAGGGAAGCGGAACCTATGCATTTGCATGCATAAGCGCGGTAAAGCAGTAGGCTGTTTCTTTAGTGTGCGCGGGATTGTACCTTGCTAGAGCTTGCGTGCAAAATCAGTTACGAGCTTTGCTATTGCTGCTGGATTTGTGTAATGCGGGGTGTGCTTCTCGTCTTTTAGCACCTCCAGCCTGCTGCCTTTTATGTAGGTCTTGAACCACTGCGCATATTTTGGGTTTACGGTGGTATCTGCGGCTCCCCACAGTACGAGAGCCTTTGCCTCTATCATCCCAAGACGGCTCCTTGTCAGATATTCTTCTGCGTCTTCTGATTCAAGTATGCTGCGCAGGACATCCTCGCGGGGGTTCAGCTCTAGCGCTCTTTTGATCATCTGTTCCCTGAATTCAGGGTTGGATTTTATCCTCTCTTCGTGGAACTCCTCGATTCCTGAAGAGTCCTCAAGTATAAGGCCTGATACGCCAGCGCGTTCTGATGCGTAGTATGCAGCTATCCATCCCCCGTAGGAGTGGCCGAATAAGACAGGCTTTCGCGGCACTATGCTATCCACCATGTCTGACAGGGAGTCGTACTGCACGCCAACAGTGTAGTCTATTTTAGGGGCATCGGATAGGCCGTGGCCCAGCAGGTCCACAAGGTACACATTGAAGTCCTCGGGAAGATGGTGCATCAGCCTGGACCATGTTCTTATGCTGCCGGCAAAGCCGTGAAGGAATATGATCGACGGTCCATTGCCCTCGTGACTTGCGTAGTGCAGCCTGCCATGCCTCGTTGATATGTAACCGTCGACAAAATCCTGCTCGAACTCCATAAACCTAAATAGCAGCAAGCAAATAAATAACGGTGTCCTAATGAATAAATCATGAAGTTCATAGAGCTCGGGGATACTGGGGAGAAGGTGCCCGTCATAGGCATGGGCACGTGGAAGCTGGGCAGCAGACCTGAGGAGGATGAGAGAGCACTGAAGAGAGGCATCGGACTTGGAATGACACTTATAGACACTGCGCAGATGTACCACACCGAGGAGCTTGTAGGAGGCGCTATAAGCGGGGAGGGAAGTGTGCTTGTCGCCACAAAGGTGTCCCCGCATAACTTCAGGTACGGGGACGTGATAAAGGCATGCAATAGCAGCCTTGGAAAGCTGCGCGTCAAGTCGATAGACCTCTACCAGCTGCATTGGCCAAATGCAGGCATACCTATAACCGAGACAATGAAGGCCATGGAGAAGCTTGTGGAAGACGGAAAGATAAGGCACATAGGGGTGAGCAACTTCTCTGTGGATGAGCTTATTGAGGCACAGGATGCCCTGAAGTCGGAGCGCATAGTATCCAACCAGGTAGAGTACAGCCCTTATGTAAGGTACGTAGAGGAAACTGTAGTCCCATTCTGCAGAAGCGAGAAGGTGACAGTGATAGCTTATAGCCCTCTTGCTCGCGCAGCGGCGCTGCTTGACGGGAAGAGCGATGTTACGGCAGCGCTTGAGAAAGTTGCAGGCAGGCATGGCAGGAGCAGGGCGCAGATAGCCTTGGCGTGGCTTATATCAAAAGGCAACCTGGTAGCTATACCAAAGGCTGCGAGCATAGCGCACGTTGAGGAGAACGCCGCAGCTGCAGGGATCAGGCTCTCAGCGCAGGACATTGCAAGCATAGATGCAGCAAGGGACAGCAGTGTTGTACCTGTTGCCTCAAAGCTTAACAAGTTCACCAAGAAGACTGCATCGTTCTGGTCATCGCTCATGGACAGGCGGGAGAGACTGCGCAAGGAGCATGGAGTATGACGCAAAATACGACGCAATATTTATATAGTTGAAGCGGAGATTAACCCGTGATTGGGCATCATGAACATAAGCAGGATTTACGCTTACATAACTGCCATAGCGGCAGTGGTAGTGTTCGGCATACTTGGTACGCTTTACTTCGGAAATAGAGGAGGTTTCAACGAGCCTATAACAAGTGTGATAGAGGCGGCGTATTTTACTATAGCTACAGTTACCACCGTAGGCTATGGGGACTTATACCCGATAACAAACGAAGCAAGGCTCTTTGTGATAGTGCTGATAGTGGTAGGCATAGGCATATTCTTCGGTACAATAGTTGCTGTTTTTGGTGAATTTATGGAAAGCAGAATAGAGAGCATTACTGGCAGGATGAGCGCATTCGAGAGAAGGGCGCTAAACAAACACGTCATACTTGAGGGATCGAATACCACGAACCTCTATCTCGCGGAGAAACTTGCCGAGAAGAACGAGCGCTTCATCATAGTGACTGCTGATGAAGAGAATGTAGAGAGGCTGCAAAAGCAGGGCTTCAAGGCGTTTGCTGCTGATGCGACTTCTGAGGTGGACATGAAGGATTTCGAGCCCAAGAAGGCCAAGGCCATAGTCATAGACATGCAGGACAGCAGCAGGGCCATATACGCTCTGCTTGTGGCTAAGGAGATGGCCGGCCAATCAACCAAGATAGTTGTTATGGCGCCTACAAAGACAGCAGAGCACCATATGAGGAATATAGCAGGAGGCAAGGCACTTGTTGTGAACCCGTCTGACATAGCCGCAAGCAACGTGAGCGACACCATCTTCAAGTAACTTGGCTGGATGTGGTCTTGATGGAAATCATAGAGGCTGACAATTCGCAGGATGTGGAGAGGGCAAGTGCCCTGATCAGAGGTGTTGCAAAGGCCCATGGAGTGCTCCTGTACCCGACAGACACAGTAAATGGGCTGGGCTGCTCCATTTATGACGCAAAGGCCGTTGACAAATTGATAAGCATAAAGAAACGCAGCCCGCAGAAGGTGAGGCTGCCGGCCCTTGTCAGCGGGATAGGTGCAGCGCAGGCGATTGCAGTAGTAGATGCTGATGCAAGGAGACTGATGGAGGCTTTCTGGCCTGGGGCGCTTACAATAGTGATGCCGCTAAGGGATAGCAGGATAGACCGTAGAGTATGCGCAGGAGGGGCGCTCTCGCTAAGGATGCCAAAAAGCGATGTAGCCAGAAGCATTGCAGGGATATTCGCGGGTGCGGTTGTAGGGACCAGCGCCAATATCAGCGGGGAGAAGCCGATCGACGGATTGGATGAGATAAGAAACAAGATGGGTGCGCTGGACCTGGCCGTGCTTTCGAGCTCCAGAAAGTCTGGCAGGCCTTCCACTGTTTTTGACATGCAAAGCAGGCAGATAGTGCGCGAAGGAGACGTAACAAAATCAGATATAGACGAGGTACTGGGATAGGCAGGCTTGTCAGATAGGCTCGAACTTGTAGTGGTAGTAGATAAGGCCCTCCTCTCCGTCGACGTACATCCTCCTGAATGCGGCCTTCACCTTTGTGCCCACCTCGACCTTCCTCCCGTTGTCTATTATGTGGCCCTCGACGTTTGGGCCCTCGCTGAGCTTGATTATGCCGACAATGTATGGGGCTTCGTCCTTGAACGTGTCTGGAGGCACCCTGATAGTGGTGAATGACACCACCTCGCCGTCCCCTGCGAACTGGCGGTCCTCCATCCTTGACTCCCTTCCGCAGTTCTTGCACACTATGCGCGGCGGGAAGTACGTGGAACCGCACTTCTTGCACTGGCTGCCGACAAGGTTGTACCTTGGCTTTATCTTCCTCCATAATCCTGCAGATGGTTTTTCCATTGAATCATCAGTTTGCCCTCCCAAATATGTGGACCACTGCCGTGGCGCCGCTCCCGCCTACATTGTGGGTCAGGCCAATGCGCGCATCCTTCACCTGCCTCTCCCCAGCTTCTCCCCTCAGCTGCCACACAACCTCAACTGCCTGCTTAACCCCTGTGGCGCCTACGGGGTGGCCGCAGCCCTTAAGTCCGCCGCTGGTGTTTATCGATATGCCCGCGTTAAGCCTAGTCTCCCCGTTCTCAACGGCCTTTGCAGCCTTGCCCTTATCGTAGAACCCAAGGTCCTCCATGGCCATTATCTCTGCTATAGTGAAGCAGTCATGCACCTCGGCTATGCTGATGTCCTTGGCTGAGACTTTTGCGTGCTTGTATGCCTTTTGCGCTGCGATGGAAGTTGCTTTTATGCTCGTTAGGCTTTCCCTTGCAGCCAGCCTGAGAGTATCGCTTGCCTGCTCGCTTGCCAGTATCTTTATTGGCGTGTCATTGTACTTCCTAGCTACCTCAAGAGGCGCAAGAACCAGCGCAGCTGCACCGTCAGATATGGGCGAGCAGTCGAAGAGCTTAAGCGGATCTGAAACCATCTTGGAATCCAGAACCTCCTGCACCGTTATCTTCTTGTGGAACTGGGCATACTTGTTCTTGTATGCATTATCGTGATTTTTAACAGACACGCTGGCAAGCTGCTCCTCGGTGGTGCCGTATTCGTGCATATGCCTCTTGGCCATCATCGCATACAGGCCTGGGAAGGTTATCCCCTGGAACAGCTCCCATTCCTGGTCACCTGCGCCGCCAAGAGCGGTTCCGGCCTCTGCTGAAGTGACGTCTGTCATCTTCTCAACGCCACCTACAACCACTATGTCGTGTATGCCGCTTGCCACGGACATGTAGCCAAGCCTAAGGGCGCTGCCTCCGCTGGCGCATGCATTCTCAATCCTGACTGCAGGTATGTTCCTGAATCCAAGCTCGTCAGACATCAGCGCGGCTATGTGCTCCTGGCCCATGAACCTGCCCGAAGCCATTGTGCCACCAAAAAGCATCTCTACATCGCTGCTCTTGACATTGGCATCCTCTATTGCAGCAACGCCAGCCTCTGCCATAAGCTCCTTTAGGCCTGCGTTCCAGCGCTCGCCGAACCTTGACAGCCCTACACCTATTACAGCTACTTCTCTCATCATCTCCCCTTTATGAAATCCTTGTCCTTCAGGTACGTGGCGTAGTCTATGTACATCTTGTTGGAGTCTATCAGGCCGCGCACCTTGGTTGCCATGCCCCTCTTGGCGTCTATGTTTTCAGTAGCCTCGATTATGAACGAGTCGCTGCCTGCCCCTGATCCGAAGCTTGTGACGAGTATGCGCTCCCCGGGCTTTGCCACGTCCAGGGTGGATGCAAGCCCAAGCATTGATGCGCCAGAGTATGTGTTTCCTATAACAGGAGTGAGCAGCCCGGGCTCTATCTGCTTCTCGGTGAAGCCCAGCTGCTTTGCAACGACCATTGGGAACTTGCCGTTAGGCTGGTGGAATACTGCGTAAGTGAAGTCGACAGGCTTGAATCCTGTGGTTTCGAGCATGAGTTTTGTTGCGCCAGTTATGTGCCTGAAGTATCCTGGCTCTCCGGTGAACCTGCCGCTGTGGGTTGGGAACATTGCTCCCTCACGCCTCCAGAAGTCAGGAGTGTCGGAAGTGTAGCTTACTGTCTTTAGTATGTTTGCAATAACCTCGTGCTTGTCCTTGCCCACTATGAATGCTGCGCCTCCTGCACTTGCGGTGTACTCAAGCGCGTCCCCCGGCCTTCCCTGCGACGTGTCTGCGCCTATGCTCATCCCGTATTTTATCATGCCGCTGTCAACGAGCCCCATGGCTGCCTGAATTCCCGCAGTGCCGGCTTTGCAAGCAAACTCAAGGTCTGCGGCCATTACACTGCTAGACGCCCCTATGGATTCTATAACCACTGTTGCCGTGGGCTTCACTGCATATGGATGCGACTCGGATCCCACATAGACTGCGCCCATCTCCTTTGGGTTTATGCCGGAGTGGCGCACTGCGCGCCTCGCCGCCTCTACTGCTATTGTTGCGGCGTCCTCGTCACGGCCCGGAACGCTCTTCTCCCTTATGTTTAGGCCTGACTTTATGGCATCAGCATCCTCGCCCCATACTTTAGCTATCTCCTCTACCTTTATGCGGTATATGGGCACATGGGCTCCGTAGCCTACGATTCCTGACATCGTTTCACTATATTATTTGTATTCTTCCAGTATGTCAAGCACTTGCTGCTTGCTAGGCGCCGGCTGCTTTACAAGAGGCCCGTTCTTAAGCGTCATATCAAGGTCGCTGTATGTTGGCCTGTCCACCTTGTAGAACAGCCCTATTGGTATCTTGTCCCAGTTCGTCTTCTCTGCCTCAAGCGACCTCTCCATTGCTGCGCTTATGCTTGTGGAGTCGTGGCCCACCTGCTCGAGCTTGTACACCCTCTTCCTGAACCAGTCGAATGTATTGAGATCGTTGAATGTAACGCACGGGCTGAATACGTCTATTATCGCAAAGCCCTTGTGCTCTATTCCGCCTTTTATCAGCTGCGCCATGTGCATCGGGTCGCCTGAGAATGCCCTTGCCACATATGTGGCCCCCGCTGCAAGAGCTATGCCCGTGGGATTCTCAGGGGTCTCTATCGAGCCAAACGGAGTAGTCTTTGTCTTTGCGCCAACAAGGCTGGTAGGAGATGCCTGTCCTGTGGTAAGGCCGTATATCTCGTTATTCATGATTATGTAGGTCAGGTCTATGTTCCTCCTTGCAGTGTGTATGAGGTGACCGACGCCTATGCCATATCCGTCGCCGTCGCCTCCGGTGCCTATTACGGTGAGATCGTTGTTTGCCAGCTTGACTCCTGCTGCCACAGGAAGCAGCCTTCCGTGCAGGCTATGCACACCGTATGTGCTGAATGGATGCGGCATAGAAGAGCTGCACCCTATGCCAGAGACAATAACAACCCTCTCCTTCTCTATTCCGAGTTCCTGAAGGGCTTTTTGGAGTCCTGCCAGCACCCCGAAGTCCCCGCAGCCTGGGCAGAATATGGGTTTTACCCCCGAAGTGAATACCTGCCTTGGCTTTGCAGCCGGATTTGCGTTTTGTGCATCTGACATAATCATCATCCCATAATCTTCATCGCCTCGCTGGCTATCCATTCGCCAGTGAAGGCTTCGCCGTCGTATCGCAGAATGTGGCTGTCTATCTTTATTCCTGTATTAAGCCGTATGACCTGTGCGAGCTGGCCGGTATAGTTGCCCTCGACATTTATCAGCTTCTTTCCCTCAAGAGCTTTTCTTGTAGCTTCCTCGTCCAGGGGCATTATGTAGTTGAATGATATCAGCCCTGCCCTGCGGCCCTTTGACCTGAGTATCTCTACGGCTTCCATGGCCACCCCGGCTGTCGAGCCGAATGTTACCAGGTAATAATCGCCATCTGCATCTATGTGCGGCACGAACATGCCCTTCTCATTCCTAAGCATGGTCTCCATCTTTCGCATCCTCTTTGAGTGCATCTTGTTTCTGACATCCACTGCCCAGTCGATGCCTGAGAATGCGTCGCTCACAAGGTCGCCTACCTCGTCGTGCTCGTCGCTACCCGCAACGAACTCAAGCCCCTTAGTGCCTGGCAGTGACCTTGGAGATACACCGTCATCGGTGATCAGATACCTCTTGAATCTTCCCTGCTCCTTCTGCTCAGTGACGATCTTCCCTCTGTCTATTGTCACTGCATCCAGATTAGGCTGATCTATTGTCTCAACGTGCTCGGAAAGGAACAGGTCCATCATCATTACTACCGGGCATTGATACCTTTCGGCTAGGTTGAATGCGTTTGATGCTATGACAAAGCTCTCTTCAACGCTTCTTGGCGCCACCACTATCCTTGGAAATTCGCCTTGCGATGCATGCATAACGAAAAGCAGATCCGCCTGCTCGGTCTTTGTGGGTAGCCCGGTGCTGGGGCCGGATCTCTGCGATTCCACCACCACTATTGGCGCTTCTACCATTCCTGCGAGCCCAAGACCCTCAACCATTAGCGAGAACCCGCCTCCGCTTGTGCCGCACATGGCCCTTGCGCCTGCGCTTGCCGCCCCTATGGTCATGTTTATTGCAGCGATCTCGTCCTCAGTCTGCTTTGGCATAACGCCCTTGTCCTCATGGGATGCGAACCAGTGAAGTATGCTGCTTGCCGGAGTCATGGGATAGGCGGCGTAGAATTTGCACCCGCTTGCATATGCGCCGATAGACAGGGCAGTGTTGCCGTCCATGGCGTATCTCTGCTTTCCGTCCCCCTTGATGCCGTAAAGGGTAGATACGCCGGCGCAGTTGTATCCCCGTTCGGCTGCCTTTACGTTAGACTCGACGACCTTGTCGCCCTTCCTTGAGAACATCTTTTTGAGCACATCGTTGAATGCGGCTATGTCAACACCGACAAAACGAAGCGCAGAGCCCAGGGCAACAACATTCCTCATTATTGGATCCCCGCTGACTTCTATGGCTATATCAAGCAGCGGAACTGCAGCAAGCTTGAACTTGGCGGCATCAAGCTCGTTAACCTTGACCTTGGATGGGTCGTATATTATTACAGCATTGCTGTTTAGGTGGCTCTTCTGATTTGTTATGGCATCTTGATTGAGAGCTATTAGTATGTCTATCCCTTCGCCATGGGAGCGCAGCTTTGAGTCAGATATCCTGATCTGGTACCATACGTGGCCGCCCCTTATTATGGACTGGTAGCCCCTGTACCCGAAGGCGTGGAGACCGTTGCGGGCGGCAACCTTCATGAGCAACGCTCCGCTAGATTCGACTCCGTCACCGTTCGCTCCTGCTATCCTTATAGAAACACTGGTCAAATTAACAGCCAATGGATTACGGTCTCTAACCTTACTGCCATGCACCTTTTTAATATATGTTGTTAGTTAGGCATTTGGCGAAGTGTGAACACTGCATAATAGAAGCTGCGATGTAAAAAGTTGTGCAGGCACGCTGCATTATAAGCTTGCTGCGCTAAAAAACTACTGGCTGATTTCTTGGTATCGAAAAAGGATGACGTCGTTAAGAAAGTTGTAGAGGGAAAGATTGGGCTTCACCAGGTTGATGCTGAAGCTGGGCCCGACGATGCAGTGGAGATAAGAAGGAGAGCTGTTGAAAAACTATCCGGCACAAGCCTTGCGAACATAGGCTCGGCGCGCATGGATTATTCTATGGTGAAGGGAAGGAATGCCGAGAATGTGATAGGCATGACATCCATACCTGTCGGAGTGGTAGGCCCGCTCAAGGTGAATGGACTGCTTGCGGCAGGTGAGTTCTATGTACCCATGGCGACAACCGAAGGAGCGCTTATAGCAAGCATAGCGCGAGGGATCAAGGCGATCAACATGTCGGGCGGAGCCACTGTGCGCATAATAAAGGACGGTATGACCAGAGGGCCTGCATTCTCTTTCGATTCCGTAGAGGCAGTTGGAAGGTTCATTGAATGGCTGCCGAATAACTTTGAGCGCATTAGAAAGGCTGCGCAGCAGACACTTAAGCATGGCAGGCTTGATGGCATAACGCCGTATGTGCTTGGAAACAACGTGTTTTTGAGGTTCAGATATGACACAGGAGATGCCATGGGGATGAACATGGTTACAATAGCAACAGAAGCCGCATGCTCTGCAATAGAAGAAGGATTCGAGGGAGCTAGGCTGGTGGCCGTGAGCGGGAACATGTGCTCCGACAAAAAGCAGTCCCTTGTCAACAGCCTTGATGGCAGGGGCAAGACAGTGGTTGCCGAGGTGCTGGTGAAGGATGCGATGCTAAGGGATGTGCTCCATACAAGTGCCGGAAAGGCAAATGAGGTAAATCTCACAAAGAACTGGGCCGGAAGCGCAAGGGCTGGAAGCGCCACGCAGTTCAATGCGCATTTTGCCAATTCCATAGCAGCCATATTCGCAGCCACCGGGCAGGACCTTGCTCAGGTTGTCGAGAGCAGCAGCGGATACACATGGACGGAGATCAGAGGCAGGGACTTGTACATAGCAATCACCCTTACTTCCCTTGAGATAGGGACCGTAGGAGGAGGCACAGGGCTGCCTACGCAAAAGGAGGCCCTGTCAATGATGAAAGTTGCAGGATCTGGCAATCCGGTCGGCAGCAACTCCAGAAAACTTGCAGAGATCATAGCTGCTGCAGTTCTTGCTGGGGAGCTTAACCTGCTCTGCGCTCTTGCGGCGCGAGACCTTGGCAAGGCCCACCAGAAGCTTGGCAGGGGCAAGGCTTGGGAAAGCGCCGGGAAGGCATGAGCCTGTTTACGCAAAAGCCCGCTTCGCGGAGCCACCTTAAAATTACTTTTCCTTCATATTGGATTCATGGCGATCAGGTACTGGGAGTATGAGGATGCTCCGCTGAAGGAGAAGCTTAAGGACCCTAACGTAAAGGACATTGCAAAGGTTTACTTCGACAACGAGACCAAGGCTTACAGGTTCTCAAAGGCCCTCTACGAGGTCAAAAAGAGGAAGGATGGATTGAGGCTAAAGGACTGCGGCGATGAGCTGCCGCTTGCCACATGGAAGAGGTACCTTGACTTCGGAGTAATGGTAGGATTACTAAAGCATGAAGACGGGCTATACACGTTCACTGACAGGTATTCCAAGCCGCTTAGGAATATAGCAGTCTACATAAAGACCTGGATGGATATGCAGAAAGACGAAGACCTGGCCGTGCTGTTTGCGAATGCAAAGTCCGGCAGGCAGAGTAAGAGGGGAGGGCGGCCCGTCATGGAGGAAGTGCAAGCCAATCCATCCCAGCCTGCAGCGGCACCGGCGCTTTAGCTGGATTGCCGGTACCATATGGTGCCGTACTCGCTGTCCTCCACCACTATCCCAAATTCTTCCCTGAGCCTGCTTCGTATCCCATCTGCTTCGCTGAACCTCTTCTCTTTGCGCAGCTTCTCCCTTTCCTTTATAAGGGATGCGCCACCATCTGGAAGCTTCTCCTTATATGTTCCTTTCTCGAGTATGCCAAGAACTCCTGCCATCCGGAGCACTTCGTTTACCGCATTCTCCTTGGCCGTGTCCCCTATCTCAGGATATGACTCTGCGTAGGACCTAAGCTGCGTTATGGCAGATATTAAATGCGTTAGCGCAAGCGGTGTGTTGAAATCATCGTCCATTGCCTGGGAGAATCCGGATCTTAGATTTGCGATTATCTCTTCGACTTCTGCGCATCTCTGGCTGCTTTTCGCAGTGTTCATGTTGTAGAAGACGCTAAGCGATGAGTAAAGGAGCCTTAGCTTTGACTGCGCATCCTTGATCAGGTTGTCCCCGTATGCCATGTCCTTGCGGTAGTGTGTAGAGCATATAAGCAGCCTGAGGGCCTCTGGGTCGTACTGCCTTATGAGATCCCTTATCCTTATGAAGTTCCTGAGGCTCTTGCTCATCTTCTCGCCTTTTATGAGCATTATGCCCGCATGCATCCAGTACCTGACAAAGGGTTTGACGCCGAATGCTGCCTCGGCCTGGGCTATTTCGTTGGTGTGGTGCGGGAAGATAAGCTCCTGCGCACCTCCGTGTATGTCGTACTGGCTGCCGAATATGGCATAAGTTATGGCAGTGTCCTCTATGTGCCATCCAGGCCTTCCGTTGAATGTGCCACTGCTCCCCTCCATTGTCAGCTTTATTTTCCAGCTGGGCTCGCCCTCCTTGGCGCCTTTCCAGAGCGCGAAATCATAAGGATTCTTCTTGCCTTCCTTTGGCTCTACCCTGTGCTTCTCAAGCTCGCTTAGTTTCATGCCTGAGAGGTTTACGTAATCCCCGAACCTGGCCACGTCATAGTATATGTCATCGCCAAGAGCGTATGCGTATCCCTTGTCCGCAAGCAGCTGTATCTGATCCCTTATGGTGTCGATGTAATCATGCGACCTTGGATACTCATCGACGTTCTTCTTCACGCCTATGGCATCCATGTCCTCCATGAAGCGGGCTTCGTATTTTCTTGCGAGGTCTATGGAATCGAGGCCCTGCTCCTGCGCCCTTTTTATTATCTTGTCGTCTATATCGGTGATGTTCTGCACATAGTGGACCAGGTAGCCGCTGTATCTTAGCCATCTTGATATGACGTCGAAGTTTACGTAGTTCTTAGCATGGCCAAGGTGCGCATCGTCATAGACAGTCTGCCCGCACACGAACATCTTGACCTCCTTGCCCTTTAGGGGCACGAACTGCTCCTTCTTTCTTGAAAGCGTATTGTAGATGAGCATGTAGACCCCCTCAGGTGAGGTGTATGCTCTGGTTGATCAATATGCCGGAGGTGGTCTGCTGCTTGCTGCTCGTGTAGAACCCTGTAGCCGCAACATAGTTGAATTCGCTCTGGCTTGTGCCTGCAGCTGCTGAAACTACCCTGACCTGCACATTCTGGCACAGCAACGGAATGAGGGCCACGCTTGCATTCATGAGCCTTGTAGTGGCATTGCCGCCGCCTGGGGCTGCGTATGTGTCAAAGTGATCTACAATCTGTGGGACGCCGTCCTTGAGTATCTCAACATATATCAGCCTGCTGTCAGGCGATACGAGCTGGAAGTTGAGGTACGGCAAAGTGACAGTGAATGTGCCTGAGGTAAGGTTGCCGGCCACTACATTCTGGCCACCGTTGTAGGTGGTTGCTATGAAAGTGGTGTTGGTTACGTTCCATGGCTGGCCGTAGTAGTTGTGCTTTATGTTGGCATTTGTTATGTTAAACGGCTTTGCCCCGTAGCCCCCGGTGGCATTCCATCCCGAGTAGGTGCCATCTGCAAAGTAGGTGTTCTGGAGCGTGAGGACGTTGGCCAGCCCGCACTTGCTGGAATACGGCTGCGTAGTAACTCCAGCTATCGTGGTCAGGGCAGTGGTGCTGTAGTTTGACTGATTGACCGGCACAGAGGTTGTTGAAAATGAATTTGAGATATGCTGACGTGGCAGGAATACGAATACAAGCACCAATAGTACCACGAATATGGCTATGAATACGGCTACTGCTTTCTCGTTTACCACGGACGCACCGTAACATAGAATAGCATTATATTTATTAATCGATATGCCCAAATATCTGCGCTGGTGCTTAATTTGGGAAGTATACCTAGGAAGTGGAAGAAGAAGGGAAGAATGCGCTGGAAGTGGCTAAAGAAGCGAAGAAGAAGGATAAAGAGGGCGCAGAAGAGAAGAGTAGGAGAGCTGTAAGTCTTCGCGTGAGTGGTAGTTATGCCGTACAAGATCAAGGATATAGGGCTTGCTGAGCAGGGAGAGCGGCAGCTGGGGTGGGCCGAGATGCACATGCCAGCGCTAATGGAAGTAAGGCAGGAGCTCTCCAGGACCAAGCCTTTCAGCGGGCACAGGATATCCGCAGTGCTCCATGTCACAAAAGAGACAGGAGTTCTAATGCGCACTCTTAAAGCTGCTGGTGCCGAGGTTGCGCTTGCGGCAGGAAACCCGCTGTCGACCCAAAACGACATAGCCGCAGCCCTTGCAAACGAAGGCATACATGTATACGCTATCAGCCCTGAAAGCGTAGGCGAATACAACGAGCACATACAGAAAATGGTTGATTTCAACCCTGACATTGTGCTGGATGACGGAGGGGATCTTCACTCTGCCATACACTCAAGCGGAAAGACGCTGGGCATAATAGGAGGCACCGAGGAGACCACTAGCGGCATACACCGGGAGAAGGCAATGGAAAAAGACGGGGCGCTAAGATACCCCATCGTTGCAGTGAACAACGCATTCACCAAATACCTTTTCGACAACAGGTACGGAACCGGACAGAGCACTCTTGACGGTATAGTTAGGGCAACCAACATATTCATACCAGGGAAGATAGTGGTAGTTGCAGGATACGGATGGGTGGGAAGGGGAGTTGCCATGCGCTTTAAGGGCATGGGAGCCCGCGTAATAGTGACAGAAGTTGACCCATTCAAGGCGCTTGAAGCGAGCATGGATGGTATGGACGTTATGCCCATGGAGTACGCAGCAAAGGCGGGCGACATATTCGTAACGGCAACAGGGGACATAGACGTGATAACGCAAAAGCACATAGAGCTCATGAAAGACGGAGCCATAGTCTCAAACACAGGCCATTTTGATGTGGAAGTGGATGTGAAAGCGCTCAGGGAGATGGCAGCAAATAGCAGGAAGGTCAGGCAGAACCTTGAGGAATATACGCTTAAGAACGGCAGGAGGATATACCTGCTGGCTGAGGGAAGGATAGTCAACCTTGGAGCCGCTGAGGGGCATCCGAGCGAAGTGATGGACCTTAGCTTTTGCAACCAGGCCCTCTCTGCACTGTACGTGCTTGAAAACAAGGGCAGTCTGGACAAGAAAGTGATTAAGATACCAGACGAGATAGATGAGCGCATTGCGAGGATAAAGCTCAGGGCGCTTGGAGTCAGCATAGATGCTCTTAGCGACAAGCAGAAGAAGTACCTGAGCCAGTGGGCTTACGGGACATAGCCAGGGAATCTGGAGGCGGGCATCAGCGCCTCATCCGCAAGCGGCGAAGATAGAAGGCTGCTGCGGCTATTACTATAATTGCTATAATGACTGCAAGCAACGCAGCAGCCATAGGAATTCCAGGTTGTGCCGGCGAGCTTGAGCTTATTGTTGTAGGCTGCGATGCTGCTATTGATGTTGTCTGCGCCAGCCGCCCCATGAGAGACACTGTCCCGGTCTTTGGGACCATGAAAGTAACGCTGCATGTCTGATGGTTTGAGGTAAAGGCGCTTATTGGTTCCCATGACCCGTTCTTTAGCATGAAGGGCTGTATGGATCCTGCGCTTGATGCGCACGTGTAGTTTTGCGTTATGTTTGCGGTTACCAGGGGATTATCTAGCGTTATGCTCAATGCGCTGATCTTTGCGTAGCCTGCTGGAGGAGGCGGAGTCGCTTTGGTAGAATTTCTAATACTGACTGCAACAATGCCGCTCTGGCCATTTGGATGAATGGCCAGGGTTATGCCGAGATTGCCAAATGTCACCGAATTGCCTGTGGAATTTTGTGGTATGAAGACATTCGCCGTTGAAACAGATGCATTCGCCGATGGATTTATGGTTGTTGTGACTGAAGGTGCCGTCGAGGTGGTTGCAGCAGTGGTAGAGCCTGATATGCCTTTGGTTGAGTTATAAACCCCGGTTCCCCCGCTTTGGCATATTTCGCCGCCGCACGGAGGTGGTATGGTGGTGGTAGGGCTTATCGAGGATATCACAACGTTTTGGGAATACGAGACAATGCCATTGCTGTCTGCAACACTTTCCGTAACGTTGAATGTGCCCGTAGTGCTGAAGGTTATCCGGTTGCCGGTTACGATTACATTGGCTGCGCCTGCCGCAGCGCTGCCGTATTCAAAAACAGTATAGGAATATGAGGAATATGGAGGGAAGCCGCCCGACACGGTATTTGACAGCGTTATGCTCTGGCCAGGATATACGGAAGTGGCAGACGGAGTTATTGATATTGAAGGCGCTGTGTCAGTTATGGTGTTGGCTAAGAATGAGACCATCGGAGTAGTTGCACTATCAGTAATACTGAACTTGGCAGTTAAAGTTCCGAGTGCATTTGCGGTATTTGGTATCTGGAACGTGAAGGAGTTGCTGGTAGCCAAGTAAGACAGATCGGAATACATGGCTTGTGCAATAATATTGCCATTTATACTATTTGTGATGGTCCAGTTTAATGTTGCGTAGGGAGCTGTGCCGCCGTACCATGAGGCTGACAGGGTCTCATGCTGCAGGACATCGGATACAGGATTTGACGAATACACTAGCGATGCCGTGAGAGGAGGGTTTATTGTTAGGCTGTTTGAGAATGTGATGGTGTTTCCAAAGCCGTACATTGTACCTCCTGTCCCGATATAAACGCCTGGACTGTCTTCAGCAAAACCGTACAGTGCCCAATTGCCATACACAGTATTGCCCCCCGTACCTTCAGAATAGGTCTTGCCATTGAATGAAAATGCCAGTGTGTTGCTGCTGACTGCATTTATTGTAAGCTGTGAGATGCCGTTGCCTGCTGGAGTATTGCCAAGGGACTGAAGGTCGGTTTCAGGAAGGTTTCCGATTACGCTTACATCGCCATCATAGTACAATGAGGAATAAAGATACGAGCCTGATGGAGACATTGCCAGCCCAAAAGGCCCGTTGCTTATGCTGACTGTGCCAATTATTGAGTTGGTTTGAACGTCGATAACGCTGATCGCATTGTTTGAGCCTATTGCGGCATAGGCAATGGTGCCGGAGGGGTTGAAGGCCATGCCGGATATAGTGCTGGACTCAACTATGGTGTTAATTACGGCATTTGCTGCTACATCTATAACGTTCACCCCATATTTGTTCGAGACATACGCAATGGTGCCGGAGGGGTTGAAGGACACAAAGTCTGGGGCCGCTCCTACCGTTATCGTGTTTACTATGGCATTTGTAGCCACTTCGATTACGTTCACTGTGCCTGAGCCGTAGTTGGGCACGTAGGATAAGGAGCCGGAGGGGTTGAAAGCCGATTCAATAGGATACTCGCCAACCGTTATGGTATTTATCACTGTATTGGTTTCTGTGTCTATCACGCTGACTGTGCCCGGGTTGCACGAACCGTAACTTGTTCCGCACTCATTAACGGCATAGGCTACGCTGCCGGATGGACTTATCGCAGTACTGCTAGAGACGTACTGCAGAGCTATCGTGTTTACTATGGCATTCGTGCTTGTATTTACTATAACCATGACCCCGGATTCCGAAGATGTGACGTTAGATATGTAGGCCAGGGTGCCGGAAGGGTTGAATGTCAGGGAAAAAGGGTTTGCCAATAATGGGCCGCGTATATAACCAGTAACTGCATTTGACGGATTTATGATGCCAATCCCGCCGTAGTCATTTGTGATGTATGCATAATGGGACACTGGATTGAACGCCACAGGTGCAATACCAATACCAGGTCCAAGCACAGATATGCTGCTTGTTACAGTATTTGCTGCAACATCTACAACACTTATATTCTCTGCAGAATAGTCGGTTATGTAGGCAGCTGCGCCGGATGGGGTGAAGGCTATGCTTGTTGAGTCATCCCCATTCCTTGTAACTGCCCCAAGAGTTATTGTGTTAATGGCAGCATTAGTTGCAACATCGATTACATTTAGCAGGGCGCTATTCCAATAAGTTACGTAGGCAAGGGTGCCTTGCGGATTGAAAGCTACCGCCCCATTACCGCTTAATGTAGCTGTTACGGTATTAGTGGCCAGATTAATTACGCTAAGCCCTGCGTAACGCTGGGTTACGTAGGCAAGGGTGCCTTGCGGATTAATAGCTATCTGGTATGCGCCGTGACCTATTGGTATTGTGTTTACAACGCTGTAGGTAACCGTATTTACAACTGCAACTTGGCCTGCAGAATACTCGGTCACATATAGCAGACTTCCGGAAGGATTTATTGCAATGCCATAAGGAGATGTGCCTAGACTGACAGTCTGCACCACAGTATTTGCAGCTACATCGATAACACTCAGGGTATCACCAACCTCGCTTGCTACATAGGCAGTTGCGCCATCTGGAGAAAACACTGCATCCCAAGGGGAGGATGTGCCAGTAGATATGGAATTAATCACAGTATTGGTGGCCATGTCGATTACACTCAGGTTATTACTACCCAGATTTACAGCATAGGCAATGGTTCCAGAGGGATTGATGGATACGGTAAACGGACGTTTGCCGACAGTTATATTGTCTACAGGCATATTCGTAAGTGTGTTTATCACCCCCACAATATCAAGATTTGGAAAGGCGACATATGCAAAGGACCCTGATGGAGCAATGGCCATGCCATCGGGACTCCCGTAGTTAGTTGTAGGTATCGAGTTTGTGACTTGATTATTCACCTGGTTTGAAGATGCCCATGCCCACTGGCCGTAGTACTGGCCAGAGCCGCCGCTTACAACGATATTCGAGGTGTATGACTGACCTACATCAAGGGTAAGGTTGCGGAATGTGCCCGAAGTAGATGTAAAGGACGATCCGCGTATAGTTTGCACACAACTTGAAAGTGCAAGAAGTGCCAATGCCACGACGATAACTGCCTTGATTGTGCCCATAGACCCAGTAGGTTATATCGGAACATAGATTATAAAATACGCTGCTTTGCCGGCCCTAGCCGAGTGTTCTTGTCTGGTATCTGCCGCGCTTCTCTATCTCGGCAAGTCTTTTTATGATTTCGCGGGCCGATGGAACCCCTTGCGAGTAGTTTTTTACGAACTTTGTGTAAAGCCGTACGCCCATCTGCCTCTTTATCAGAAGTAGGTCCAGCGCCCTCCCCTCTGCCCCATGGCTTATCTCTGAAAGCCCGAAGTCTATTAGGTAAAGCTTTCCGTCTTCTCCGATCAGTATGTTTGCAGGAGTGAAATCGCCATGGACAATGCCTGCATTGTGGAGGGTGGCGAGCAGAGTGCCGGCCATCTCGGCCTGCTTGCCTGAGATTTTGGCGTCCTTCATGAGATTGCCGTGGATCTTCTCCATGTAGATGGAATAATCGCTGACCCCAAGTAGCCGCGGCACCCTGACTCCGTGCGAAAGCGCGAGCGCCATTATCTTGGCTTCCTTCTTTGTCCTGGTACTTCTTATTGAGACATCAAGCAGCGGGACCCTGTAGGCCTTTGGCCCCCTCACCTTTGCTATTGCATCTATGCCGAATATTTCAGTAGGATAGATACGCGACTCTGCGCCCTCTGAAATGGGTTTTGTCATGCAAACACCTCTGCGCTGTCTATACGGTACCTCTGCTCGATAGTGCAGTCCCTCAGCTTTTCTTCTGCGCCCCTAGTGAGCATCCTCTCTGCAACGAAGGCGATCATGCCCCCGTTATCGGCATTGAACTCGTTTGCAGCAAACCCGAACCTGGCGCCGTGCTCATCTGCCACTGCCTTAAGCATCTCCCTTAGCCTTGCGCTCTGGGCAACGCCGCCGCACACACATATCTCGCTGCTGCCGGACAGCAGCATGGCCCTCTCTGTGGCCTCGCACAGCATGGAAAATGACGTCTCGCGCATGGAGAAGCATACATCCTGCTTCCTGTGGCTGGCTGCGAGCCTGGATGCGTGGGTCAGCAGTCCTGTGAAGGAGAAATCCATGCCTTTGACAGTATACGGCATTGGTACATATTTGCCGCCTTCTGCAGTCTTCTCTACGGTAGACCCCCATGCCGGATCCAGCTTTATGCTTCGCGCGAAAGTATCGAACATGTTGCCCACCCCGATATCGAATGTCTCCCCTAGCACAGTGTAGCGCCTGCGGCTTGCTTTGGAGAGTTTAAGTATCTGCGAATTGCCGCCGCTGACGTAAAGCGCCACTGGATCCTTTAGCCCTGACATTATGCGCGCTATCTCTATGTGGCCTATTCCGTGGTTCACAGGAGCTATGGGCACGCAAAGCCTTGCGGCTATTGTCTTTGCGGCGAGCTGGCCGACCTGCAGGCACGTTCCTATTCCTGGGCCTTTGGTGTACCCTATTCCCTCTATCTCATTGATCTTGATTCCTGCCTTTGAGAGGGCTGCGCTTATAACCGCATTGCAGTTGCTTATGTGCGTCTGGGCAACCTCCCTAGGTATCATGCCTTTTGTGCCTATTTTGTACATGGCCTTCTCGTTTGCCAGGACCCTTCCGCCATCCACTATCCCTACGCCGAAAGTGTGCGCGCTGCTTTCGATGCCAAGAACCAGCATGCTTCCATAATACCATGAAATCTATAAATATCATGCATCAGCAGAATAATGGCATGAGTCACATGACCAGAAAGCTAGTTGCAATAGATGTGGATTCCACAATAGCGGATTTGTGGTCGGTTATACTTGCGCAGCATAACGCTTCACAGGCGACCAATTACACTGTGGATGATGTGGTTGACTGGAATTTGGAATGCATAAATATGACCAATGAGCAGTGGATGGACGCATATGTGAAGGCTTGGAAGGATATGAGCAGTGTGATACCGCTGCTGATAGATGTAAGGCTCTTAAGGCAGGCAGAGAGGCATTATGGCATAACGTTCCTGACCAGCAGGAAAGACAATGGCAGCCTGGAGTCGACTTCGCAGCCGCTTATGGAATGGCTGGAGCGCCATGGAATAGGAGATATAGAAGTAGTGCTCAGCATGCCGCACAGGCACAAGTCGGAGCTGGATTATGACTTTTTCGTGGATGATTCGCCAGTGCTGGCAGAGGCCATGTGTTCCGAGGACTATGGCGGCAAGAAGTTATTCCTTGTCGATACCCCATACAATAGAAAGATAGAGGATTGCGCGAACGTTACAAGGGTAAGAGACGTGAATGAGGCACTTTACAGGCTTATCCGCTTTGCCAGTAACGCCTCAGTCCCGAAGCATGAATGAATCCATCCTGTCCTTGAGCCCCTCTTTCTTCTTGCGGTGCTGGTCCAGGAAGTTGTTCATCTTGTCTGCAAGGTCCTTCTTGTGCTCCCCTGCCAGAAGCGTGCCTTTCCTCTCCCCATCGAATATTGCTGCAAGCTTGCTGTCGTCAGGCTCGAACAGGTATCTGTTGTACTGGCATACGGAGCACTTCGCCGGGTCTCCGCCGAGCTTCTTTTGCAGCTCAGCGGTTGATTGCTGGCCCGTTATTGCTTTATTGACTTTCTTTGCAACTACTTCCTTGGGATCGTCAATGTATATCGTGTTGTCCGGATCGCTTGACGACATCTTGGCTCCGCCCTTGAGCGATGGCAGGAAGGTGCTGTGCATTATGGCTGGTTTGTAGTAGCCCAGCTTGTCTATGGCGTTCCTTGCTACCCTAAAATGCACGTCCTGGTCGACCCCAAGCGGTATTATGCAGGGTATGTTCTTCCCCATCTGAACGGACTTGAGGAATGCAGGAACAGCCTGCATGCTGGTATAGAATATGCGGCCAATATTCGCATCGCTGTCGAATCCAAAGGCGTCCTTTATTATGGAAAAGGTTATGTACTTTGAGACCCTCACTGCCTGCTTATACAGCACGCCGGCATACTCTGTTGTTAGGAACATCTTGGTTTTCGCGGGCTTGAATCCAAGCGCAGCTATGTTAAGGGCGTCGGCATATGCAAGCTCCTGGACCTTTTCAAGGGTCAGCTTTGGATCCTTGCCGGACAGGAATTTCTCCTCCCCGGGTATCTCGATGAGAACATCCGCATCGAACTTCTCCTGGAGCCACTGCGCCATCACGAATGGAAGCAGATGGGCGATGGTCATGCCACCAGAAGGGGCTATGCCGGTGTAGACGTAGAACTTGTTGCCCTTCTCGTATTCATCAAGCAGCCAGTTCATGTCGCGCTGCGCGAAGAAGATGCCGCGCCGTATCATGAAATGAAGATCTCCTGCGTCTTTCTTGATCCTGTCCTTTAGCTTTGCGTCTATCTGGGCTATGCCAAACTTCTTGACAAGGTCTTCGTAATTAACGCTTCCCTCAACGGTATATGGATCTACCCTGTAATCCTGCTGCACGGTTCTCACAACTCAAGCCATATATACCTGATAAGGCTTAAAAACGTCCATGCCAACATATAATGCGCGCGATCGTAGTCTAGCCTGGTAGGACTCTGCCCCTCCAAGGCAGAGACCCGGGTTCAAATCCCGGCGATCGCATTGCTTTTCCCTTGCTATGGCAACGCGATGTAAACAGTGAGTTCCAAGTTATGGAAGAATGGATTGGCGTTTTATGTACTGCTGGGATAAGGAGGGTGGATGGAGGTCGCTGGGCGGATCTTGGGGCAGATCCTGGAATGATATTTGATGCAGATATAACTTTGGATAAGCAGTTTCATTTTTAAGCTACAAAGCCCCTCTCGGTGGCTTTTAGTGGAAGCCAAAGAGTTTAAAATAAAGCTTATAAAGCCTTTTGTGCATTAGTTGTAGGTGGAACCTGTTACTGCTAGTGCTCATTTTAGGTGAATAATTGTCTTCGAAGAGCGATCACGAACTCGTCCCGGTACATGAAGTTATGAGCGAGAAGGATGCCAAGGAGGTTCTCGCAAAGCTGGAGATAGGCGCAGCCAATCTCCCAAAGATGCTAGACACTGACCCGCAGGCAGTAAAGTTGCAGGCAAAGCCAGGGCAGATAATAAAGGTGCGCAGGAAGGACGGAGATATAGAGTACGACTACTACAGGCTGGTAGTCCAGAGTTAAGGTAAATTGTGGTTATAAATGGCGAACGAATTGCTGGAATCGTACCTGGAGTCAAACTCCCTGGTTACGCACCAGATAGAGAGTTTCAACAGGTTCCTAGACTCAGGCATACAGGCAGTGATAAACAGGCAGAACACCATAGAGCCAAGCGTTGAGGGATTTGCACTAAAGCTAGGCAAGGTCAGGCTGGAGAAGGCTTCAGTCATAGAAGCAGATGGATCCCGCAGGCCGATAATGCCTAACGAGACCAGGCTAAGGAACCTCACCTATGCTGCACCAATATTCGTAGAGGTAGTTCCGATAATAAGAGGCATAGAGAAATCAGCGTCGTTCGGAGAGGTATTCATAGGCGAGCTGCCGATAATGGTCAGGAGCAATATGTGCTACATGAAGGCAGTTACAAAACAGCAGATGATAGAGAATGGCGAGGACACAGACGACCCAGGAGGCTACTTCATAATAAAGGGAGTGGAAAGGGTGCTTATAGGCCTTGAAGATGTAGCTGCAAACAGGATAATAACAACAAAGAAGAAGAGCGGGGATAAGGTGGCCAGCGTTGTATTCTCAACTGCGCCTGGATTCCGGGCAAGGTGCGTGGTGACCCGCGCGCAGAGCGGCAACTTCGTAGTAGACTTCCCCACAGTGCCTAAGAGCCTGAACTTCGTTCTGCTCCTGCGTGCCCTTGGCTTAAAGGACAAGGACATACTGGAATACGCAGACCTCCTGTCATTCAAGAATGACATGATGCTAAACCTTGAGCTCTCGGAGTTCAAGGAAATATCGGCTTCTGAGGCTCTCGTAGAGCTTGGCAAGCTCTCTGCACCTGGGCAGGCCAAGGAGTACCAGCAGAAGAGGGCTGAGACACAGATAGATAATTACCTACTGCCGCACATAGGAGAGAAGCCCGAGGCGAGGTACGAGAAGGGCAAATACCTCGTGCAGATGGCAAGAAAGGCCACCATGATAGCAAGCGGGATGGCAAAGGAGGATGACAAGGACCACTATGGAAACAAGAGGGTGAAATATTCCGGAGAGCTCATGGAGGAGCTGTTCGCATATGCATTTAGGTTCTTCACAAAGGAAGTCAAGTACCAGATAGAGAGGACAAGCGCCAGGGGGAGGAAACTCAGCATACAATCAATAATCAACCCAGACACGATAACCGAGAGGATAGCATATGCCATGGGCACTGGAACATGGGTTGCAGGCCAGACCGGAGTGTCACAGGTGCTTGACAGGACCAATATGATAAGCACAGTCACCCACCTCAGAAGGGTCAAGTCGCCGCTTGCAAAGAAGCACCCTCATTTCAAGGCCAGGGATGTCCATGGTACGCAGTGGGGCAAGATATGCCCGTCTGAAACCCCAGAAGGGCAGGAGGTAGGGCTCACAAAATACCTTGCAGTAATGGCCAAGATAACAGTTGGAGCAGACGAGGCCTCTGCTGAGCAGAAGATAAGGGAGATCAGAAAGATAGACCCGCTATAGTGATATTTATGGCATCAAACAAGCATGAAGCAAGGTCAAGGTCGTATGTTTACATCAACGGCAAGGTCACCGGCACAGTAGAGGACCCGGTATCTTTTGTATCGGAGATAAGGTCTGCAAGGAGAAAAGGCATGATATCAGGGGAGGTAAATGTATCTTATTCCGAGAGGTTGAATGCCGTTAACATAAACACAGACAGGGGAAGGATAAGGAAGCCTTACATAATAGTGGAGAACGGGCATTCTAGGCTCACTCCTGACCTGATTGCAAAGCTCAGGAGCAAGGAGGTCAACTTCAACTACCTGCTCAGGAACGGAATAATAGAATATCTTGATGCTGATGAAGAGGAGAACGCGCTAGTGGCTATGACTGATAAGGAGATAAGCGGCAAGAGCACCCATCTTGAGGTAGACATAGCATCCATATTCGGGTTTACTGTGAGCACTTCGCCATACCCGGAGCACAACAGCCTTGCAAGGCATGCAATGCTTGCCAACTTCACCAAGCAGGCACAGGGGCTGTATGCGACGAATTTCAACCAGAGGTTCGACTCGCGCTCATACATACTGTTCTACCCGCAAAGACCAATAGTGACCACGTCTTCATATGACACCGCAAAGGTTACAAACCACCCTAGCGGCCAGAACTTCGTAGTAGCCTTATCCACTTATTATGGATACAATATGGCAGATGCAGTAGTGCTAAACAGGGCTGCGGTAGACAGGGGACTTGGAAGGAGCATGTTCTAC
>JAJZJQ010000031.1 GCA_021851065.1 Microcaldota archaeon | reverse complement strand
TATATGCGTTCCAATCCCTGCTCTCTACCATATTCGTCGCCAAAAACGAATATGCCCAGAGGGGTTTTTACCCCTTTGGGATTAGTGGAAGTGAGGAATTATTGGACAACGCCAGCCATACGCAAAACTTAAATATGACCGAAGATCCATCCCACGCGGATCATTTATGGCGCTGGCAGCAGTAATTAAGCCTTCGATCATAAAGGCAGCCGACGCAAAAGACCTTGTGAAAGGACTCGAAAGGATGGGATGCGGTCCGCAGGACGTATATGTGAAAACCTTCGATTCTGCATATGATAGTTCTTCGCTCTTTCCCAGCGGCCATATCAGACTGAGGGATTGGGAGGGCGTAAACCCCACTATCAAGCATAGCAATGGGCAGCACATCGCAGATGAATTCAGGGCTCTCAAGCGGATGCACGACACACTACCAAAAAACGTTGCAACTCCTCTTGCGCTATTTGGCAATATGCATGGGGAGGTCAAAGGCTATCTTAGTGAATTTGTCAAAGGCACATGCCTTCATGACTATTTCGTGCAACCCGACCTTTGGGCACAATACGGCCTTGTTGCACGCGATGTGCTGCATGAACTGGTGCGCGTAGTCGCCGAGCTAAATGCAAGGGCCATCGGGCATTATGATATGGCTGATTATAACATTATGGTCACATACGATGGAAAGGTTGTGCTTATCGATCCGTTCCCAGCATTAAGATCCACAAGAAGAACAGACACCGATCTGGTGCACGATATACTGGATAGGGCCACCTTAATGGGGATGATAACGCCGGAAGAATACAATGATCTTTCATATACTCTGCTAACATCTCCCCAAGAGAGATAAATACACGGTGTAAAAACCAGCCTCCTGGAAAGATCAAGCGGCATAGCCTGAATCAGTAGCCGCCAGGCTATTCCGTTATCTTGGTGTATGTTCTCTTTATGTTGCCGTATGTCAGGGCGCGTATCTGATCCGCTGAGAATCCGTCCTGCAGCAGCCCCTTCAGGAAATTCAAGTAGTTATCAAGGCTCCTTATGCCAGACATGTATCTCTCCCTCTTGTCGAGCTCCGTGTGCGGGGCGTGGTCCGTTTCTATCCAATCTATCATGCCTGCCTTGAGCAGTTCCCTAAGCCTGCTGGCGCGTGCCATATCCCTTAGGGGAGGGTTTACCTTCAGCAGTATCCCGTCCTTTCCCTCCATGTCCTGTGTTGATAGCGCAAGGTGATGCGGGGTAGCACCAGATGTAACCTTCATGTTCTTCTTCGCTGCGAAAACAACTTCCACTGATTCAGGCGTGGATATGTGTGGTATGTGCAGCGTGCCCTTAAAGCCGCTGGTCGCAGCCATCTCTATCTGATCTCTGACGGACTCTACCTCTGCCACGGGGGGCCTAGCACTATTCCAGGTCGACGGATGTTGCGGGTTCCATGCATGCATATCGAACATGTCTTCCTTCTCGCAGTGCACTGCCAGTATGCCTTCATACCCAAGCCTTGCAAGCTCATTGTATACGGTGCGCTGCTGCTCCTTGCCTACTACTGCCAGATTGCCCGTAGACGTGCCTGCATAGAGCTTCATGCCTACTACTCTCGGATTGCTGTTTGATACGTCTACTGCCTCTGCTATCTGCCTGGGATCCGATGTTAGCCCCATGTATATATAATAGCCTTCCTCTACCCCCTCCTCTCTGGCAAGCCATATCCTTCTTTCCGCCTCCTCCCTTGATATTATGGGCGGATCTGTGTTTGGCATGTCACATACAGCCACAACCCCCTGGCTCCTCGCAAGAGCCATTGTGCTCTTTATAGTGGCTTTGTAAGCCTGGTTGTAATCCCTGCAGTGCACGTGCGGGTCTATGTGCGGCGCGCTGAGTGCTGAATCATAATCCTCCATGTATAAACCTAGCTAAATGGTGTATGGGCAAGCTTTTATATGGCAGTGGCTAATAGCTTGTAGGGGGAATTATGGGCATAGCCCACTCGCTCTACAGTCATGCAATAAGGCCAGTTGTGTTCAGGCAGCCGGCCGAGGAGGCACACGAATCCACAAAGAGAATGCTAAAAGGCAGCATGCCCATGGGTCTTTTATCTTCATATTCCGATCTTGGGAAAGACAAGCTATCCGTAGATCTGGGCGGCAAGGTCAAGCTTGATGGGCCCATAGGCATTGCCGCCGGATTCGACAAGGACGCAGAGATGCTCGATGGGCTATCACAGCTTTTTGACTACATAACTATAGGCACGCTCCTGCCTTACAAATGGCCTGGCAATCCAAAAACCGCTTCAGGGGATCCTAGCACAAGCAGGATAGTACGCCTTGAGGAAGAGGAAGCGATGCTAAACTGCCTGGGCTTCCCTTTCAGTGGGCTCGACAATGCCCTTGCGAATGTAAGCAGATATGGTGCAAGCATACCAATCAATGCCAGCATAGCTGTGCGGCCGCCACAGGAGGGGCAGAGCATGGAGGATGTAATCGAGCAGTTCAAATCAATGGCGGGCATGATAGCAAGGCATGTGCCTTCCAGGATAGCTATGGTCGAGGTAAACTTTGCCTCGCCAAACACCAAAGGTCTTGCCGTGTTCTTCGAGAAGGGTGTGTTCGAGGAGCTTTCTACTACTACGGTGGGTGTCCTGGGGGGCAAGGGCGCCTTAACCCTCATGAAGATGCCTCCCCATCTGGATTCGCAAACCAGGGCAAGGAATATCGGCGTGGCAAAAAGGTGGATCGAAGCCGGAGGGGAGGGCCTGACCGTCATAAATACCGTAAAAACCAGTGACCCCAGGCTTTCCATGGGTGCGGGGGGGAAGAGCGGCAGGCCCATATTCGACACTATGATGGGCAATCTTAAGGACTACAGGCAGGCTCTGGGTCCTGAGCCAATCATAAATGCAGTAGGCGGCATAACCGCAGAGAGGGTGCCGCAGGCTATAATCGATGGAGGCGCAGACACTGTGCAGGTGTACACCCCATTCATATACCATGGCCCGACTTATGTCAGGGATGCCAAGGCAGCGCTTATGCGTTCGCTCAAGTCCAAAGGGATAGGCAGCCTGGGCGAACTGCGCCAAAAGGCAATAAGGCAAGCAGATTCCCTGGTAAAAACCTAAACCGTACAGAACGGATTTATAGGTTGGGTAAGCAAAGGCGTATCTGGTGGCAGGATGACTAAAAGCATAGGCACGGCTATCGTGCTCGCCTCGCTTGCAACAATGGTGCTGGTAGGCGTATATGCCATAGCTTCAGGGATTGGGAATACTTCCAACCGGAATAATAAATTCCAGCGGGCTTGGGGCAAATTCCCCGATCTCCGCCAACATCAATATCATTGTCAACACTGAAAATCCTGTGTTCGTGTCAGAACCGTAATGGGGCTGGTGCAGTGTCTTCTCCTGGGGTGCGATATGCCGCGAAAGCGACGTCGTACGTATCTGCCATTGCACGCCCGATCGCACGCGCCTCTTTTTACGGTTTTCTACTCGCCTCAAATAAGGTCTATGGTACCACTCAGGCTGCCTATGGGCCTTACCATATGTGGTTATCTCGTTCCAGCATAAAACTTCCAAGTTCAGCATGCGATATTTCTATGTCACATCACTCAAGAGTAAGCCCTTACGACTGAATAGACATCACAATATTGCAATATGGCGCTGTAACCCTTTTTATTGAGCCTTTAATTGCGTGCGCGTGCAAAAAGTCCGATGGCATCCTCATAGCTTATTTGGGGCATAAGCTGGGTTTTATCGAGCATTGGAAGAGTCGCAGGACTTTCAGGATGCCTCTCAAGCTTGATCACAAGAAAATCGTGGCTGCATGCCCCAGACATAGAAACATCTATGTTGTTTTCGAAGAGTAGTCTCGCCCATGATGCAATAACATCATCAGTATGGCCTAATCCCACCTGTGCAACAACCGCACGGACTGGACCTTGAATCAGCATTACGCCACCATCTGGTTTTAACATATGCCATAGCCTGTTCATAGCAGCACCATAGAACGCGCTGTGCCTTGGGAGATTGTCGATTCCAGCCATCGATCTCTCGATGATAAGATCTGCACGTCTTTTGTCAAGTGCCATTCTCACCTCTCTCCAAGTTCTGGAAAAGGCAAGATCACCAGTTACAAGGGTTATATTGGTATTTGGGTCATGCTCAGCTAAGGGAACAGGTCCGTACTGTACAGCTATTCCAAATCCATCTGGTCTTTTTGCCTTACGCAACAATTCTGATAGGGTAGCAGGATGCGCCATAAGGTCTATGGCTACTGGCTCCGTCCTCCCTGCGAGCATTTCTACTATGGTCTGAGATCCCATAACTGGCCTGAAAAACCTCTCGTATTTATATACGCCAGAACGGTCAACATTATAGTCCAATCCATAATAGGGTAACCGGTTCCTATGCAATCTGATGGATCTGATCTCCTCTCTTAATGAGTATGGGGGCTCTAGATAATCGTGAGCAGGTGCACCTGACTTATACGTTTTACCACGCATAGCAATACAAGCTGTTTATGGATTTTCTCCTTCTTAAGCATATCTAAAAGTAGCAGGATTACAACCCTACGCTGTTATTATGGGCTCATTACCAATTGGTTTGGCTCTATGGAAAAATCATAAACGCTTATTATACTCTGATTATGGCGTGCAAACCACGTATCCTTCCATGCCCTGTGGCTAAAGTCAACGGGTAATCGGGGCAAGTGATATTAGCCTTGCTACCATTCCTATACAGTAACCGTGTTTGCGCATGCTGAAGCATTATCTCGAGGAGATGTTCGAGCCCACACTGCTCTACGGGCTCTCACTTTCGGTGATCGGGGTAGCTGCCGCAGCCCACTACGGCTATTTCTCGGCATCTCTTGGGGCCCTTGCAATAGCGGGCACTGTGCTCGCACAGATATCCGTAAATGTCATAAGCGACTATTTCGACTATTCCAGCGGCCTTGACCTGGAGCTAGGCCTGAACCGCAAAAGCAGTCTTGCCGGAGGCAGCACGCTTATAGCAAAAGGCCTAATAAAGCCCAGGCCTGCCCTGGCACTCGGACTGCTTGCATTCGTGTCGGCTGCTGCAATAGGCACATACTTGGTGATGCTTCGCATACAGCTTCTTCCCATACTGCTGATAGCTGCTCTATCTATCCTGCTTTATTCAAAGTACGTAAAGAGAATTCCATATCTCTCAGAACCTCTATGCACCTTGAACTATGCACTCATGGTCATAGGGGCGTTCATCGTGGTTGCCGGAGCGCAGTATCTGAGCTACGGCGTTGTCCTAATGGCAGTATCTGCGGGCATACTGCTGGGCGGCGACGCCTTGTACATCAACGAGGTTCCTGACAGCAGACTCGATAGAAAATACGGGGTAAAACACAGCGTGGCGATGCTGCGCACTGCAAGGAAGATAGCAATCTACTACATTGCCATGCAGTCTGCAGCCTACTTCCTGTTGGTTTTAGGCGTACTGGGCGGCATGCTTCCGGCACTGTCACTGCTATGCCTGGTCACATTCATATCAACTCCGTACATTTTCAGCGGCCTTTACAGGTCTGACTCAAAACGATACGGGATATACCTGCTCATGCATACTGTATCTTCCATAATCTTCGCAATACTTCTTTGCGCAGCGCTGCTGTGGAGCACAGTGATCATATGAGCGACAAGGTGCGCAGGGTATTCTCAGACATGTCGGCAAATTACGATAAGACCAACAGGTTCTTCAGCTTAGGCACAATGCCTCTGTGGCGCAGGGAAGCAGCAAAGGAAGCAATGCTGGACAAGCCACGATACCGCGCGCTTGACATAGGTACCGGAACAGGCGAACTGGCATTCGATATATGCAGGGAAGCTGCACAGGGGGGAAAAAACGTGGCTATTACCGGCATTGATTTTAGCAGAAACATGGTTGATTTAGCAAGGAAGAAAGCATCGGCAAAAAAACTCGCCGCCAGGTTTGAGTTCGGCGATGCTCTCAGCCTCAAATATGGGAAATGCAGTTTCGACCTGGTGGTATCTGCTCTTGTGGTGAAGAGCGTGGACAGCCAAGATGCCTTTGCAAGGGAATCGTACAGGGTGCTTAGAAAAGGGGGCAAGATGGTGATACTTGAAATGATACGGCCCAAAGGCCTGCTGAACAGGCTGCTGATAAACGCATACTGGAGATCGGTAGTGAGAATGGGGTTCGTAGGCAATTCAGATGCATACCACACACTAAAAAGAAGCGTGGATGGGTTCGATTGGAAAGGATTTACTGTGAAACTCAAGCGCTCCGGATTCAGGAATGTGGCAGGAAAAGTGCTATTTTCAGGAGCCGCCATACTTATAACCGCGACAAAGTAGTATTTATCCACCAGGTGTATCTCATAATCCTATATGGATAGTTGTTTTCTGCCAGGTTTCTGTAGGTGTATCGTATCTATCAGATAGGGTTTCACCTTCCTGTATCTTCTGTAGATTCTTCTGGTATGTAGTGGGTTACTCCTTGTTGTCTTGCAATACGATGTGGGCAACTCTCCTTTCCTCATTTCTCGTATTATCCATCGTATCCCACGATTGGTCAAGTTCTCATGGCCTGATTATCACGGTAAAAGACATATTTCCTTGTCGAGAGGACATTATTTCGGGATAGGACACCCACACCATGTAACATGCATATATATATATATCTAAAACCAGTACGTAATAACGTATTAACATGAAATCTGTAGCAGTAATCTTTGCATTATTTATTTTTGGATTTATTGCAAATATAACTATAGCACAGATGTATAGCATTAATGTGACTACGAATTCTTCCAAATGCAGCGATCCTATAACACGAATATCGGGTACCTATGCTGCAGGTTCTCTAATCGCTATATCGAGAAGCAGTGCAAACATACCACAGCCTCAAGGAAGTGACTATCAATGCATATTTCAAAGTTGGACCGGATCAGGTCCAGGTTCATATACTGGAACAGAGCTTAACCCCCAAATATCACTTATCGGAAACATAACCGAAGTTGAGAACATACAGGCAACTGCAATTCCAGAATATACTGTAATAATCACTTCAAACCCATCTGCATGTGGGCTAGGTGTTGTTTTCGGTGCAGGTTATGGGCCTGGCACCTACACGATAATATCAGGAACTCAGGACGGCCTCTCAGCAGCTAATGCTTCACCATCTGGCGGAGGCACATGTACCTTTTTAAGTTGGACGGGAAACGGCGCCTCATCCTATTCTGGCTCACAATCCGCACTCCTTACAATTACCTCAAACATACAGGAAACAGCAAACTTTAACTATGTACCTCCGACAACTATCTCATCTTCTGTGCCTACAACACAAACAACTACAGCGCCAAGTACTGTTTCGACTGTCTCAGGTTCCACTACCAAAACAACATCACTAGTCTCTAGCCAACCAACGAGTACTATGCAGCGGACTTCCTCTCAAACAACTACAATAGCGCAACCTAGCACTTCAGGAACCACTCCATCTACAAGTCTTACCGTTACGACCATAGTTGCTACTACGAAAACTCAAGGCACTACAGTTACCATAAGCAGTCTCACAACTACGGTGCCACAGTCAAATGGAAATTCACAACCAAACTTATTCCAATCTATATGGGATAACATCATAAACTTTTTATCACATCTATAAATTGAAGTATTCACCATAACGTAAAACGCAATTGATTTGTGCGTTCATTCGGGACTACTGATATAGAAACGATACGCCAAGGTAGAGCTGTGTACTTGCAGTAATAATCCCTAGTTAAACTTCAGTATTTTAATTTTGAGGCTAGTGGTGCCGATTTTACAAGTTTTTTGATATCACCTAACTTTGACTTATTAATTGTAAAAGTAATAGAATTTGCTGTAAAAATTATACAATTTGCGGCTATTATCTTAAAATTAAATATGGAAAAGAGATTTCCTTTGAATTTGATGTCATATTGATTGCTTTCAGGGTCAAATAGCTTAGAGTAAGCGGGCTTAATCTCAATTTCTCTAATTTTGTCATAATTAATAACTATGCTAGCCCTATCAAAATCATTCTTTGTTAGCTGCTTATCTGTAACTTCATCTGAATCTATAGTTTTATGTCCTCCAACCTCTGATTCAGCATTTACCACTAAAAGTTGGGTTTTTGTAAGTACTACAGTGCAACTTGCTGGGAAGAAACCTTTGCCTAGTTGTTTTACATAAGCATTAAACTCATCGATTTCAGTAGTTCCATCATATTTTGCCATAATAATTCACCAATAAATAGAATTTTATTAATAAGCCTTGGGGTCTCTTACTGTGAGTATGACGCCAAGGTAGGTCTTCTTGCCTTAAGGCATGACACCCACCTCCAAACTTTATAAGGCTACATTTGGGCATACCAAAAGAGTTATATATTTATTAGGTTATATACTTATTAGGTGATAAATACATGCAGATTCAAGAAGAAATAGTTCATTATCCAACTCTTAAGACCATACTGGCTATTGAGGATGTAGTCAAGAAGGCTAATACTCCAGTTAGCAGGAACCAGATACTGGCAAGATTGCCAACAGGAGTCATGCGCTCAACGCTAAACGTTGCGCTTGGCTACATGGAAAAGCGAGGCTTGATACTTGAGACTAGAAAGGGATTTATCTGGACGTTCAATCCAAGCAAGAAGCTAGAGAAGGCAGAAGAAGAGGGACTCCAGGTGTGATACTTTGACTGAGAAACGCGCATCAATAAAGTTATTGGGAGATGCTAAAGATGCATACCTAAATCTTAAGGAAATGGTAGAAGAGGAAAGAAACAAAGGAATCACTAACTCTTTCAACCAAACCTTACTCAAATCAATAGACGACAAGATTACAATGTTAAAGAAGAACTACGACTTCGGAATCCATATACCTAAGGACAGGATAGGCCAGAAATATATCATTCAATATGAAGTAACAAACTTATGGAAGGTTAATCTTTCTGGAGGTTGGCGCATGATATACACCATCAAGCAACCACAAAGAGATAACACAGAAGTAGAGATACTCACCATCTGGCTTGACGTACTGGACATAATAAGCCACGAAGATTACGACAAAATATTCAAATACAAAGGAAGGTAATATGCCAACTAAGGTAGCAAAGTTGCATATAAGAATAAGTGAGAGCTTTCCCCCGACCTCGTCGGGGGTGCTTACCTAATCCTGCAACAAATATACGCCTTTTCAGATGAAAAATAGTGACGCGACGTGATGTTCGTCGCGCCGAAGTGAAACAATGGTTAGCTTAGCGTATGCAAAGAATAAAAATGAATTGGACTGGGTGT
>JAJZJQ010000011.1 GCA_021851065.1 Microcaldota archaeon | reverse complement strand
CATTGATGCCAGCGCATAGCCCTTAGTCGCTGCGAACCGATCAACCACATCTCTGATTGATACGAGTACCGGCTGCAAGAGCTTCTGCCCCCCAACGAATGTTGCGATAATGCGATAGATTTCAGCTTCATCCCCTGACAAATCATCATTGTATCTATCAAGTTGCTTATCGCGCAGGGCCTCAACCAGTTCCATGTGCTGAGCTTTCGGCACGAAGTAGACTATCGGAGCAACTGTGTCCGCAAAGCGATTCTCAAATCCCATGTCAAGAAGCGCTGCATGCACGACATCGATTCCGCTGTGCATCTTCTCTATGAGAACCTGAGTATGCACTGCCTGGCGCAGACGGCTTAGCTGACGCACAAGCGGAGCAGGGTCGCTCTTGGTAACTCTGAAGGCCGCGTTCTTGGTTATGTCCAGGCGCACAGACCTATTCTCAACATCGTAAGGGATAGGCTTGTTGCCGGCTATGAATGTGGGGCCAAATACCTGCTGCACCACAAGCCCGCTCACTGAATCTTTATCGGCCATAATATGAGGCGTACCTCGCTTGTTGCGGGAGCGGATCAAATCCCACATGCCTCTCTCATCTTCACTATTCCCGGCGCGAATCTTGGCTTCATCGATGCCTATGGTCGCCCCGTGGTACTCGGCCAGTCGCGCAATTGCGGCCTCGGTGAGTGTGACGCCTGTTGCCGCATGGTAGGTCAAATCCATGTTCGCGTCCATGCAGAAACTCTTGCCAGAACCTGTCGGTGCGTAAATGCGGATATAGCCCAGCACATCAACGGCTTCGACAAACCATGTCAGCGCATCGTAACCGGCTGCAACGTAATAGTCGGTTGATGTAGGGAGGTAGAACTGACTCTTTAGATATGCGAGCACATTGCCGAAGAGGTCGGAGTAAGAAGGCATGTTGCTGTGGTTTCTCTCGAAAGTCATAAAGTTGCGGATGCCCTTCATAAGCAGCCGCAGATTGGCGATTACCTTTTGGTTTTTTTCGTTAACTGGGAGCTCTAACACCTCTTTTGCTGTCCAATCCACAAAGACAGTCGCAGGCGGGCCTTCTATGTTCACGAGCTCCCAGTGGTCGCCATCGTTAAAGCGATACGTATAATTGACAAGCCCGACATCGGCCAAAGTATCAAAAGAAAAACCCGACTCCGACTGAGTGGTCGCTTTCGGCTCACGCCTGGACTTTTCATCAATCAGCAGCGTGATCGCGTTTGCTAGTTCGGTATCCGTCCATGTAGACGGATTAAGACTATTCGAGTTCTCGGTCATGGTAGTCACCTTGTAGTTTAACATCTTCCTTGAGCCGCGCGTATGCCTGCCTTGCTGCGAGAATCTGTGAGTGAAACGCAGCTTCCAGGTCACTGTCGTGAATTAAAATGAGCATTCGGCCGTCGGCATACGCAAGAAGGCGAGTGTCCCTGTCAGCCTGAAGTAGTTCGGCAACGGCGCGCGGCAGGTGCATGCTGAGACCGCCGTGGTGCTTAGTCACGCGCACGACCTCGAAGGTCGGGCTGAAGTTGTCGAGCCGAAGTTTAAAAAGTTCACGAGTGTTGTTCATTATCATCATCTCTGAGGGGAGCACGCGCAAACCCCTGGCCGGCCCTCGCAGGCCGGCCCTCATTCTCTTGCTGCCGCAGCCACTTTTCAATCTTACTCAGTTGATCGTCGGTCATGATCTCAGCTCTTTAGCCTTGGCGATTAGAAAAGTACGGAACAATGCGCTGACGGAATACCCCGCAGCGCGCAAGTTCGCAGCGGCAGCCTTGGTTTTTGCATCCACCTTTATAGTGGTTTTATAGCACATCTTCATGTTGGCACCAGTCGGTGATAGTAGGTATTGGTTACATACTTTTAAATACCTATCGGCTCCACCTATCGATTTATGACACAGACTGCTGACAACAACATCCAGAAGCTGCCCGAGGAGTCACTTAAGATAGCAGCGCAACTTCAAGAAGACGCTCAGAGTTTCATTAGTGGGCTTCTAGATGTAGAAAGTGTAATCGTCGGCATCGTCGGAGCGTCTGAGAATCCATTATCTATAGGTCATATCAGAAAAGAATTTACAGCAGAGATAGCACTTAATATGAATTATAACGTGGGATTATACTTTGGTGTATCAATGATGAGAAGACCAAGAGGCAAAACATTGATTGACCTGGTCAACTCAAATGCTAGAGGATTTAATCACATAAAGCTGATACAGGAGTTAAATTCCGCGTTTGACAAAGTAAACAAAGAAATTAAGAGCACAGGATTCTCGCCACTCTCTCCATCCAAGATCAAATTAATACCAAACTACGAGTTCTTTGCGAAGGTAGTCGAAGAGTTCTTGGTCGCCAAGGGTATATTCCAGTATAGGCCATCGGTTTACGAGAATGCTGACTTCCTCTATTATGTAGCTCCTAACATATCAACAAGCTGGAATAGTAACCGCGCGAAGCTGCTTAAAGAGATAAATGCAAATCCCTATCAGAACTTCAACACAAAGAACCTGTCTTTTTACCATCTGACTAATGACCTCCTCGATAAACTTTCTTTTAAGGATAAGATTACTGATGAGAAATCGCTTAGGAAAGCATTAGAACCTCATCACCAGGTGCGCCCTGTGAACGATATTATATGTCTAACTGAAATCGAGTATAAGTTTTTAAGGGAGATGTTGTTCGGTTAGACTTCTCACGATTCTACACGCTCTATCTCCCTGCGGTCTTTCTCCGGCAGCGCGTTGTAAAGGCCGTCCACTATCTTTGTGAGCCGCGTAATCTGCCTATGCAGATCATCCATCTCCTGCATGCGGCCCAGCGGCGATCCTGCATCAAGCACCTTCCTGCACTTGCTACAGAATGAGCTGCTTATCGGATTCACCGCGCCGCATGCCTGGCACACCCTGACGGATTCTCTCTTCTCAGCCTTTATCTCCTCCTTTGCTATGCCGGACATGCTCAGTATCGCCGATGCGAGGTTCTGGTCGCTGAGCTTAGCGTACGTGCGGCCCAGCTCCTTAGAGGTTGCAGACCATCCCATGTATCTCTTAATCAGCGCCTCCGGCATGCCCTTATTCACCATCGCGCTAGCGACTACAAAGCGGAATACGTGGCTGTGCAGCCTCTTCCTTATGCCAGTCCACTTCTTGAGGTTGCGCAGCTGCTTGCGTATGTGCGTGTAATCTAGCGGCCTCCCATCCTTCGTAGTGAACAGCGGGGCCTCAGGGTTAGCCGGTTTGTACGTGTCCAGGTATTCTATGAGATAGGGATAGCATAGGCTCCTGTTCGTGTATGGCACCCTTCGCAGGCCTGTCTTGCCGTTGAAGCTGATCCAGTAGACTCCCTTATCGTCTGCCATGCTGAGGTCTTTGTACTTGAGATTAAGCAGCTCGCCTACGCGGCAGCCGAACGTTGCAAGTATGCTGATAACCGCCTTGTCCCTCGGAGTCCTGCATGCCCTCAGCAGCTCCTCGACTTCCTGGTCGTTCAGCATATCCTCTACGGTCTTTGTATTATCGACTGTCTTGGGCCTTATCCACTTTGCCAGTGCAGGCACGTCATCGCCGCCGCTGAGGTACTTGAAGAACAGCTTCGTGGTTATCTTCAGCTTCTCCCTGCTGGACTGTGCCATGCCATTGTTCGCGATCTTCAGCACCAGGGCCTCAACGTCCTTCTTCTCCGCGCTCCTTGCATCGGCCCTGAGGTTCTTCAGTATCCAGCGCACTTCCCTTATGCGCCGTGCAATGGTTAGGTCTTTGCGGCCGTTGGCCTTGAGCCAGTCAGCGAAGTCCAGGGCATACTTGAGGTTTGCGCCGCTGAGCTGCTTATGGGCCAGGGCTACCTGCTGCCTCAGCAATACCGGAGCCCTGTCAAGATAATGCACTCCTGCCATGCTCAGAAGTGGCTCCGACGGAGTATTTAAAGCACGGTTGGAGGGCAAAGCGGACTTCTTACCCGTAGGCCTCGGCCGGGAGTCGGACCCGGTCCTGGAGGTCCACAGCCTCCTATGCGAGCCGTTACACTACCAAGGCCACCTATAAACCATTATGGATGATGTCTTATTATAGTCTTTCGCCCAACTATAGGGCTGCCACCAATGCATGAAAGTGACTATCTTGTCAGACCTTCCCATAATAGCAGCCTTCAGTGCCACTGCCTTATGGCTTGTATCGAACATATTGTCGAAGAAGGTAAGCGTCAGCCTTGGGTTCATCACGATGTCTGCCATAGTGCTGCCGCTTGGAATGTTGCCTATGGCGATAGGCATAGCTGTGGTAGGCGTGCATGCCATACCTATATACTCCATTGTCATTGCTGCGTTAGCTGGCATATTCCTCACCCTGGGCTTCCTGCTCTTGTACAAGACGCTTGAGACAGAGCAGCTTACAAACACTGTTGCTCTGGGGGAACTTCAACCTGCAATCCTTGTGCTTTTCGGCATATTTGCGCTAGGAGAGTCTGTGAACATGATCCAGGCAGTCAGCATGATGATCATATTTGCAGGGGCTGTACTTGTAGTCACTGTGGAGGGGCTTAGCATAAACAAAAAACTCATACCTGCATGCTTTGCAATGCTCTCATGGGCCTTATACTGGGTGCTCATAACGTATTCTGTGCATGCATCTGGCAGCACATTCTCAATGCCGGTGCTAGTATCCAGAATAACCGGCTCTGCAATTGCCATTGCCTATTTCGCAGCCAATAAAGGCAAGGTCATGAAGTACATGCACAGTGCATTCTCCGGGCGCAGGCGCAGAGAACTTGGCATAATAGTAGCCTTTGTATCCATAATAGCAATAGTTGATGCCAGCGGCGACTTCATATTCGCATATGTCACAGCCAGCAATGCTCTTGCCATAGGCAGCGCCCTCACTGCTCTATCTCCTATAGCGGCTTCGATTGCAGGATTCTTCATATACAAAGACCGGCTAACCGCGCCTCAGCTTGCTGGATTCGCAATAATGGTTGTAGGAGCCCTCTCCCTTGCGATCCTGTAGCCCAATAGCTGCGCGCAAAGTAATAAAAATAAGACACTGGCAATACATATGCCGGCGGGGTAGCTCAGCCTGGTTAGAGCGCTAGACTCATATGCTAAGCTTTATGAGTGATGAGCATTCGTGCGATGATTGCTAAGAAATCTAGAGATCGGGTGTTCAAATCTCCCCCCCGCCAAAGCATGCCTGCAGCCAAAGCCCTAAGGCACCTTCCACTGGCGTGTTTTTAAGCCTTTATCGGCTACTACTCTTTATGGGATCCCGGCTGAAGTCCCAGCCTGCGATGGAGTACCTGATGACATATAGCTGGGCCATAGTAATAATTGTCATGATACTTGCAGGCTTGTTATACCTTGGCGCATTCAATCCTGCGAATTGGGCACCCCGCACACAGCCTGGTTCATGCACTGTAGTGCGGCCACACGGGCCAGGTACAACCTATGGCATAAAATTGGTCGGGGTCTGCCAGAACTACATCCCACAGTACGTCATAAATGGATACCAGACAGGATCACAACTCCAAGTAAACTATCTAAATTACACAGGCGACCTAACTTCAGCAGGCCAAAACAGCATTACGGTAACGCTATGGATGGCTTTTTCTCCGCCAATTTCTCCCGACATGTTTTCCTATTCGAGCATGGATTCCCAGTTCACTTATCCGGGGGTATCCTTGGGGTTAGGGACTTCCTCTAGCAATCCTTTCTGCCTCAACGCGGATTACTCGCAGCCTAATCCGTACTCACCACAGTTCGTAAATATACTCTACCAATGCCAGCTTAGGAATCTGTACGAAAACCAGATGTCTTTTATTGCATTCGTGTACAACGGCGACACGGTAACGCTCTACGATGGAACCACTGGCGCTGAGCTTGCCTCATGGACTGGTCCGCTAGCTCTGCAAGGCAGCTGGGACAACATGCCGTCTCCTTCCCGCCTGATCCTGCTTGGAGGGATACAAGGGGAAGCACCATGGCATGGATACATGTCCAATGTGCAGGTATACAACACCGCCCTATCCTCAAACAGCATAAGCGCCCTTTACACTGAGGGCATAGGTGGGGATCCCATAGACCTATCAAACCTGGTTGGATGGTGGCCGCTGAACGGGAACCTCAACGATTATTCTGGCAACGACAACAATGCATATGTGGTGGGCGGCACGCAACCTTACTACACAAGCGGATGGACATATACTTACAGCTACCCATAGCGCATATGCTTGCGCATCGGATATATGCTGCTTACATCCCTGCCGCATTCAAACCTGTTGCTAGGGCTTGGCGCGCCGTTGTATATTATATGCCTGCGCTTGATACAGTGATAATGGCGGCGTACCTACTTGCGCCAGGGTGAAACTATGGCAAACACTACAAGAATAGCGTCCTGGAATATCTGGATATTCGGCAAGCGCGACTACATGGGCATGGCAAAGCTAATAAAACGCAATAAGATCGACATAATAGGGATACAGGAAGCTGCGTTATATTATGGTGGCAACAGAACGCTGGACATTGCCAAGAGCATAGCAAAAGAACTCGGATACAACTACGTTTTCTTCAAATCGACTGACATAAGACCAAGGCTCCCGATAGTCCAGGGCAACGCTATAATATCGAGATTTCCCATACTTGCATCAAGATCGTACGCGCTTAACTCTACTGTGGTCAAAGCGAAATCCGCCTACGAAAAAGAGCAAAGAATACTTGTTGCGGCAAAGATCAAAGCAGAATCAGGCAGCATCAATTTTCTAACGACACACCTTCAGTATTCAAGGGGTTTCAAAAGTACACCCACTAGGATGGCCCAGGCAAGGAAGATAGCAAGCATCATCCGTGGGCTGGGCGGATACACAGTGCTCACAGGGGATTTCAACTCCCTTCCTTCAAACAAGGAAATAGGTATCATAGAAGGCTGCATGACCCGCATAGGGGGCGATGCGCCAACATGGACTGTGCATCCATTCAGCCTGCCTGGCTGGACGGAGAACAGGCTGAAATACAGGATCGACAATATCTTCCTGCCCAAAGGCAAGACCTGCAAAAGATTCAAAGTGCTGCGCAGCAAGCTATCCGACCATCTGCCAATAATGGCCGACATTTCATTATGAGCCATCCTGCCTGTATCTACCTTGCCCCAGTGGAATATGCGCAAGCATATGCGAATGCCTCCTCCATTCATGCCAGACTAGCTGCTGACCCATCTCTTGTGCCTATGGTGAATCGCCATGATATGCCTGCCGGCAATATCATCACGCCATAATGCCTTTCTTCGATCAGCCTTAGGCAATGCTTCGGTTATTGCGAAATGAATGAAAAAGAAAAAGAATAGGAAAAGCAAGCTCTGCTGTCAGCTCACAGGGTATGTGAGTGGCGTAGTGTATCCGTTGTTTCCGAGCAGATGCGGTATCACTGCATTTACAAGGGCGTTTGTAGTCCCGCTTACAGCTACTGCAAATACCGAGAATATGATTCCCAGCACTGCATATACCACTATTACTGTTATAAGTACAACACCAAGTGCCACCGTCCACTTAACCTTCTGCTGGTTTGAGAGCGCAGTAAGAAGCACTATGAGCTCCCACGCTGTTAGTACCAGATACAGCACCACTGCAGCAGGAAGGACAATCAGTGCGGACGCGAAGATCGCTGTAGGCATCTTGCTATACACAACAGCGCTAAGCGTCCTGCCAAAGTCACCCTTAAGCTGCCCCAGCCATGTCCCTATTATATGATACAGCCCTGCGCTTATGAAGATGCTTACGGGTATAAGCACCCACATGAACAGTATTGGCAGCACTATAGCGGCAACATATCCAAGTCCTAGCAATGCGCCTCCAACTGATCCAAACACAGCTGTTACCGTAGACAGCTCGAACGCCGACACGAATATCAGTGCAACGGCAATCAAGGCTATCAAAGGTATTAGGGTCACCCTATAATACCAGCCATATGCCGCTCCTATCTCCATGGTTTTCTTCGTGTATTCTCCTGGCCGGACCATAACATCCAGTCCAGACCTCAGATCCTTGATCAATCCCACTTAAATCCCTATGAGGATTAGAATACCGAAAGCTTAAAATCCCATACCTGGCAAGGCGCAGGCAAGCCATATCATCAAAGCGAGCATGCAGCCCCGACAGAGGTTGCCTGATAAGGGGACATGCCCCTTACCATCATTCTATGTATGCTATCGTGCCTCCGACAAACGAGATCACGAAGCCTATCACAACTGCTATGAACCAGCCCCAGCTGCCTGCTGTCAGCGCAAAGAGCGTAGATCCACCAAGTATGCTTGCGGCCATAGGGATCCTGGCACGTAGCTCATACATTGCCCTGTCATGATGTATCAGGTGGCCAAAGCTTGCGAATAGCAGGCCTATTGAACTTACCACAGCGACTGCATACAGGAGCGGCAGCCATAGTGTTGCCCCTACCCATGCGTTGTTTGCAAATGACAGATGCTGTTGTCCAGTGACTCCCACGAAAGTAGTCACAAGATATATGAGGCTGCCGATAAATACCAGCGCAAATACGCCCCATTTATTCCTTGCTGCTCGACTTGAAGATTGTCTAGCCATAGATATACCCATCTCCTTTCCATTTTTACATAATGCCTAAAGATTTATGAACCTTATCTATTCCAATGGCTTTTGGTCCTCTATGCCAGGGATAATGGCCATACCCTCTAGTTTATAAGGGTTTGCGTATATAATAGGTACATATACACTTCTAGTTAAAGCAGTGTGGATCGATGCAAAAAAGAGGCCTTATGGATCTTATTCTTGCTGTTGGTCCTCTAGACAAAGCGATCTAACTATGTATGTACGGTGTACGTATGCCTGAATTCAGCCAGATGAACCTTAAACCAGAGCTCGTAGAAGCTCTTAGAAGAATAGGCTTCATAAGCCCTACCGAGGTGCAGGCAGAGTCCATTCCCATAGTGCTAGATGGCAAGGATGTGGTAGTCAGGGCTAAGACTGGGACAGGAAAGACAGGCGCATTCACGATACCAATACTACAGATGCTTGAGAAGGGTCATAGGGGAATAAGCGCCATAGTCATAGTGCCTACAAGAGAGCTAGCCATCCAAGTATCAGGCGTAGCCTCCAGGATAGGCTCACCCCTAGGTTTTCGCACAGTCACAGTGTATGGTGGCGCATCAATAAATGTCCAGATAAGCGAGATAAGGCGCGGTGCGAGTCTCGTAGTAGGCACTCCAGGGCGGCTAATAGATCTTATAGACCGCGGGGTGCTTGACCTGCGCGGTGTAAAATTCGTAGTTCTTGACGAAGCAGATACCATGCTGGACATGGGTTTCATAGAGGACGTGGAATACATACTAAGTCATACTCCCAGGGAGAGGCAGACGATGATGTTCTCGGCAACAATGCCGCACAAGATAGCTACTATAGCCGACAACTACATGGATGATGGCAAGGTGAGGATAACTGTGGGCGCCGAGGAGGAAGTTACAGCGCTTGGGATAACGCACTTCTATGCTATATCCACCGGCGCTGCCAAGTTCGATACGCTGATAGGGTACATACGGCAGTACGATCCAAAAAAGGCCATAATATTCACCACCACACAGCGCAGCGCAGAGCTGCTTCATAGGGTGCTAAAGGGAGAGGGCATAGATGCCATAATGATGCATGGGGGTCTTACGCAGTCCATGAGGGAGAGGTCTCTTGGCAGTTTCAAGTCGGGCACGCGATTCATGATATCTACAAACATCGCAGCCAGGGGCCTTGATATAAAAGACGTAACTGATGTTATAAACTTCGATGCTCCTGAAGACCCTAGCGTGTATGTGCACAGGGTAGGGCGTTCGGCAAGAATGGACAAAGAAGGAAGAGCATTCACCATGTTTTCCGCTCCGCAGCAATATCTTATAGAAGTGATAAAGAGGACTGCAAACATAGAGATGCAGCAGCTGCAGATAGACAGGTCGAAGATGCCTCGCGTTGACCTAAGAAAGTATCTAAACAGAGACAGAAGGCACGGGGGGTTCAGGGGACGCGAAGGCGGCGGGCGACCGTTCCATGGCGGCAGAAGAGGCGAGCGCGATGGCGGTAATAGGGACGGTGGTGGCAGACATTTCGACCATGGGATGCGCATGAGGCGCGGCTGGGGCCCTAAGAGATATTAATACTGCCTGCCAAAGGCAGGCTACAACAAGGAAATAAAAATCCGGTTCTTTTTCTTTTACCTGTTTTGCTGAGCCTGTTTATACTAATGGCCCTAAGTTGCCAAGCTTCTTATCTGGACGGGCTGCTGCGTATGCTGATGGTAGCTCAGAATAGCCCAGTTCTGGTTGCCCAAGCCTGTACACTGCCGCGCTCTCTTCACCCATCCTCTTGGCAGGCACGCCTGGTTGCAGCTCTCCAGCATTCTTCGCTGCTTCAGATTGCACAGGCCTTTGGACCTGAGCAATGTCCGCTTCCTTTCCTGTTGCCGTCGGCCTAAATCTCCTTAATACAGCTAACCTCATATAAATCACAGTTTAGTATATCGCTATCAAAATTGATAGATGGTCAGATACTCCTATGTGCCATCATCTTAAAATATCTATTGTTCAAGATTCACTTATGGACCAGACCGACTCGCAGATACTGCGGATGCTCAAGGCAGATTCTAGGATGTCCTTTGTGGATCTTGGGAAGAGATTGGATCTTACTGAGGGTGCGATAAGGGCAAGGGTAGCCAAGCTTCTCAGAGAGGGAGTCATAAGGCGCTTTACCATAGAATCGAAAGACGAAGTGAAGGGTGTTGTGATGGTTGCTACGTCAAGAGCAGTATCTACCACAAAGGTATCGGATGCTATAAGGGCCCTTGGCGTATACCACACCTATGAAATATCCGGCAACTTTGACATCATATGTTTTGTAGAAGCCGAATCTATAGAGGAAGTCAACATCATGGTAGAGAAGATAAGGGCTCTGGACGGGGTTACAGATACATCTACGAGCCTAGTGCTGAAGTGACTTCCTCCGATATTCGTAAATCTACTACCAGTATTTATATATCTGATTTTAGCAAATTGCTTATATGGGGTTAGTCTAAGATGCTATCCAATATGCATATCGCTAAGCCTAATGGATTCAATAGCAATGCGTGCGCCTCCCTGTTGTACAAGGAAGGTATACAGATAGGCACCGGAGGCAAAATCACAATCCATGCAGCAGCCGTATCAGATTTACCGGATCTACATCGATTCATAAATAACAGGCCATCGCATGGGGTAGTTGATGTTAGCGAGGAAACACTGCGTAGCTGGATAGATTCAGGATGTTCGCTGATCGCAAGGCAGGGCGCAAGTATAATCGGCCACACCGCTGTAGACTACCTAGGTATAGAAACGGCTCACGGGCAGAAACTTGCCGGAGCAGAGCTGCGTACGCAGCTTGTAAGCTTAAATGGCGCAGGAATCTACACTGCTCTTACTATGATGGCTCTGGAAAAAGCCAGAATGCTAGGCGAGGATAATCGCGCAGATGATACCAGGGTGTATGTACACAAGGGTCCAGGTTCAGGCGGCAGCAACCTGCTACACGACCTCCGGTTCCTTTTCGAAGAACAGATGTTTATGCGCTCAACCGAGGCCGGATCCACTGTGGTTACCAAAGTACCTACTGACACTGTAGACAAGTTCCACAGCAGTATGCGCCGCGATGCAACAAAGCGCCACCCTGAAGAGTGGCCTGTAGCGTGGAAGATGCTATCAAGGCTTACACCCGGCGAGATACGCAGCAGGCTGATTAGGGATGGCTGGATAATGCCGCATGGTTTCGGTGCAATGGCTGCATTCAATCGCACCCCAAGCGCTGCCTCACGCCTGTCTGAGTACACAATGCTGCGCCAAGAGCACCCTCTTCTGGCTTCAAGTGCCAATTACGGAGATAATCATGCGCAGTCTTCTCTTGAACGCAGTGCAGCAATAGCAAGACGAACTACTTAACAAGGTTATAACTTGACGCGAAAAGAGTTGCAAGAGTTGTTCTGCAGGCTTGTCTCAACTCCATCGCCAAGCGGCCAGGAAGCAGATGTGGCCAAGCTCATAATGCATGAGCTTTCCAGAAGGGGAGTAACTGCAAAGCAGGACGGCAGCAAGGCGTTCACCAACAGCAACAGCGGCAACGTAATTGCGACCATACCCGGGGGGAAACGCAGGCTCACGTTCATAGCGCACATGGATACTGTAGAAGTTGGCGACAGGCGCATCAAGCCTACGGTGCGCGGCGGAGTCATAAGGAGCGATGGGAGCACCATACTCGGGGCAGATAACAAGGCAGGTGTAGCCCCACTGATATGCGCCTTGGGGGAGATAGTACAGATGAGCAAAAGGCCTACTGTCACAGGCATATTCTCCACAAGAGAGGAGCAGGGAACCATGGGGGTTGGCTATCTACCAAAAGGCAACAATGGCGATCTTGTGTTCGTGCTAGATTCAGAAGGCGATGTCGGCGGCTTCATCCACAAGGCGCTTGGTAGCAGGCTCTTTGATGTTGAAATAATCGGCAAGGAGGCTCATGCAGCGCTGAATCCTGAAAAGGGCGCAAATGCAGTCAAGGCAGCAGGCCTGATAATTACGTCGCTGAAGCTGGGCAGGCGCAGCCATAGCAGCATACTAAACATAGGAATGATAAGCGGGGGCAGGAAGAGGAACATAGTGCCTGGCAGCGCAACGCTTAGCTGCGGCGCAAGGGCATTTGACGAGAAAACCATACGATCTGCTATAAACGAGGTTGATGCTGCTGCAAAGAGGGCCTGCAAGGCCACCGGGTGCAGGTATCGGATAAGGATGATAACTGATGACGGAGCACCAACATTCGAAGTTAATCCGGACAGCAGCGTGGTTAAGATCGCGCGCTCCGCAGCAAAAAACCTCGGGCTGAAATTCAGCATAAGCAGCAGGATGGCCACCTTCGAAGCCAACATACTTGCTGCAAAAGGCTACAGACCGCTTGTGATGTGCCATGGTGGCAAGCTGCCCCATTCGACTTCAGAGGTGCTTAAGGTATCGGACCTTGCTGCCACAAAGAGCATGATGGTGGAGCTGGCAAGGCTATCTGCCTGACCACAGGTTTGAATAGTTTATCTGCTATAAAACAAGTGTGTTATATGCCTGAAAATAAAAACAATCCAGATATCGAAGTTTCACATGGTGCAAATGGCATCGATTCTACAATATTGGCTAACCTTGCAAAAGAATATGGCACCCCTCTGCTTGTCATGTCCGAGAATAGGCTCATAGATAATTACCAAAGGCTTGAAAGCGCATTCAAGAAGAACTACGGCAATATTGCGATAAAGTATGCAATAAAGGCAAATTCAAACCCTGCCATTATAAGAACACTTTCAGGGCTTGGGGCAGGCATGGATGCCTCATCTGTTCCAGAGATAGAGATTGCTCTTGGCGCTGGTGTTGATCGAAACAGGATAATGTTCTCGCCCAACTATGCATCAAGGTCAGAGCTAGAGTTTGCGCTTAATGCCGGGCTTGTGATAAATTTCGATGACATAGGCCAGTTCAGGATGCTGTCTGATATCGGCGTGCCTGACTGCGTGTCGTTTAGGCTAAATCCTGGTTTTGGCAAAGGCGAGTTCCCGGGCATAACGCTATCGGGTCCGGAATCAAAGTTTGGCATACCTACCTCCCACATACTCGAGGCATACAAGGCTGCCAAAGACAGCGGAGTTAAGCGCTTTGGCATGCACATGATGTGTGGCTCCAATGTCCTCGACGCCGAATATTTTGCGATAATAACGTCGAAGATACTTGATTCTGCCGGGGCGCTCAAGTCCAAGCTCGGCATAACTCCTGAATTCATAGACATAGGCGGGGGATTCGGGGTGCCATACAAACCCGAGGAGAAGCCGCTTGACATACAAAAGACTGCAGAACTAGTCTCCAGGGAGTTCAAGGAGAAATCAGAGAAATACGGTCTTGGCGGCCTGCAGCTCATGATGGAGCCAGGCAGGTATATAGTAGCAGACACAACTGTGCTTCTGGGCACTGTAAATTACATAAAGGAATACGAGAAGATGTTCATAGGCACCGATATCGGCATGAATCTTCTTCTGCGGCCTGCACTCTATGGCGCATACCACGACATATCTGTGATAACAAAACCAGGCGCAAAGGCATCCATAACTGCAGATGTGGTAGGCGAGGTGTGCGAGAATACCGATGCCATTGCACGCAACAGGATGCTTCCTCGTGTATCTGCAGGGGACATCATATCAGTAGCAAATTCCGGTGCGTATGTTTATGGGATGAGCAGCCAGTACAATGGCAGGCCAAGGCCTGCCGAAGTTATGGTGAAAAGCGACGGCAATACTGTGCTCATACGCAGGAGGGAGACAACCAAAGACCTCCTGAGCACAACCGTGATATGATGTCTGGGAACGACAATACTATTGGGGTCAATATGGGCGAAAAAGAAGTTCTTGGGAAACTGGTAAGCATAAATTCAATATTTCCAAACGAAGGGAAACTCGCAATATATCTTGAGAAAAAGCTGCATTCTTATGGGTTCTCAACCAAGAGGGATTACATAGGGAAGAACAGGTTCAATATACTGGCCGAGCGTGGAAAAGGCAAGGACGCGCTTCTTTTCTATGGCCATATGGACACTGTTCCTATCTACGGCATATGGGGGTCTAATCCTCTGCGCATAAAGTCAGAAAACGATAAAATATACGGGCTTGGGGTTCACGACATGAAGGGAGGCATCACTGCGATACTTGAAAACGCAAAGCGCCAATCTAAGAAAAAGATAAAGATCGCCTTTGGCGTAGACGAGGAAAACATATCAGAAGGCGCATGGCACATGGTGCAAAACCATAAATCTTGGTTCTCGGACGTCAAAGCTATAGTTGTGCCAGAGGCTGGAGTGCAGGATGGGGTACAAGGGGGCATAGGCGTAATAACTCTTGGCAGAAGAGGAAGATGCGTAATCGCTCTCGAAATAAAGGGAAAGTCAACGCATGGCTCACACCCCCTGAGCGGAGTAAGCGCCATAAACGAGGCAGCAAAGATTACCTTAAACATTGGAAAATTAAGATTAAGAAAACATCCAAGGATGTCTGGAGAAAGCTTGTTTGTTAGGGAACTAAGCAGTAGTTCCACAAGCCTGTCTGTACCGGAAACAGCTTACCTCGAAATTGACATACACCTTGTTCCCCCAAGCACAATAGACCAGATGCGCAAGCGCGTAGAAGCCTACATAAGGCTATTGCAAAGGCGCGGTGTACTTAACAAGGCAACTTCCGTCAAAGTGTATGTAAAGAAACGTAAAACACCATATCTTGAATCCTACGACACTACAACTGCAAGCCATGTGGTAAAAAAAATGATGGCAATCATTAGGGGCATTAATGGCAGTGTAAAAATAAACTACGGTCTATCTGTTGCTGATGAAAACGTATTTGCGAACCTGAATAAGCCCATCGTAGTAATAGGGCCCAACGGCGGCAACGACCATTCGGCAAACGAATGGGTCTCACATAAGAGCCTTAATGAAGTTACCACGCTCTTCAAAACCTTCATAGAGCAGTTGTAAATACGATATTCGTATATATGCCTTGAAGAAGTAACTTGGAAAGAGCCTAATTCTAGGCGATTAACAGACTATACGATATTCGTATCGCCCACACAAGTATTTAAATATGGTATCAGGTATGACATAGTTCGCAGATTATCATGCCTAACGCCCTGGCGCAACGAAAAGTAGCAATTGTTAGTAATGAACTTGAGATAAACCTTAGGGGTATCTCTGCAGATCGCGTAGTCGCCCTTGCGCCGCGCATTACCTGGCCTCCCCTGAACCTTGCCAGCGAAGTAAATCCTCGTGATGTTGTTGAACTTAGGGTATCGTTTGCAAAAGATCTTAGCGAACTCAACCAGCGACTCATGACTTATGTACCTGCACTGACATCGTTAGTCAATTCGCTTGGCGGCGTAACTTATGGCGGCTCTTCAGTACTGTCTGACACTTCGGATCTGCAGCCCACTATTTACAGGACTACCTTGCTATCGCAGCAATTCGCTAGATCCTTTATGGACATATCCAGCCAGCAGATTGTACTTGGTGTAACGAGCGACAGACTAGGCATAGAGCTTCACAATTTCTTCAGGGATATTGGTCCTGTTCTGGTAGCGCTTACTGCCAGCTCACGGTTCGAATCGTCGAACAACAGCTCCGGATTCAATGACTCAGGCCTTGAGAGCAGAAGAATGGGAAAATATGAGGAAGGCCTGGCAAGATACCCTCGCAGCACTATAGAAGTGCCTAGGCTGGAGTCCACGGATCATTATGAGGATCACAGAAAGATAATATCCGATCAGGTCAAGTTAAATCTTAGTAGAGGTACAATGGATGCCAATTACAGTATTCTAAGTTCCAGCGGTCACAGCACTTTCGACTTGCTCGCCCCGCATCAAATATTCTGGCATGTGCGTCCGCGCCCTGACCTTGCCGGCTATGGGACCTCTTTTGTTCTGGAGGTGAGATCTCCTGATTTACCAACCACGATAATAGGCATGCAGACGCTAAACGCGTTTGTAATCGGGCTTGCATATCACATTGAAAAATACGGCGCAGATTCCCTGCCCCGGCTTCAGGATACTGACTTCAGGGATATGATATTGGCATCTAAAAGCGGGCTCAATACCAGGATAAGCGGAAGTGATCTGCGCACCATGGCGGCAGAATTATGGATTCACGCAGAGAGCGCCCTCATATCAGGCGGTTATGATCGACATACTATTCATCAATACTCTGCGGAGATGGGGGCACTACTGGAACATGGAAGCTACTCGCAGCATCTTGCAACAATGGTCAGAGAAGGTCACATTACCCACTCAACTGAGATGGTAAACACTCTGGCTAGAAGTCTAAGACCATCGCCATAACTAGACTAGGGAAATAGGCAGAATTCATGACCCAGAAAATAAGGTGCGTTACTACAGCTGATCGACCAGCAACTCCAAATCTGCAGCCGCTTTGGAACTATGTAAATAAAGATAGCACTATGAGGCATATCTGCATAGGCGATTTCTATACTGCATATGAAGATGGTCGGGCAGCCGTCTTGCTTGCGGATGGCGTTGCAGTTGGTTTTCTAAAACTTACAGAAAGACCAAGTTCCAAGACAATGGCAAACATTGGTGTTAATCTATCCGCCTATGGGGTCCCAAAGATAATGGAACTAGGGAGCGCCATAATGCTACCTGAATTCAGGGGCCGAAGTCTGTATCCCGGTCTCCAGAACCGGCTTCTCCAAGATTATAAAGAGCCACTGCTGCAAGGAAACATGCTGATAGTTGGAGCTACAGTTACCATAGGATATCTTATGTCGTTTAGGCAATTGCCCGAGTGGCTCGGATTTAATGTTACAACAATCCAGAATTTCCATGCATCCACCCCCGCGCTATCGGCTCTTCTATGCAGCTGCGATCCGCAAGATCGATCACGCGATATAATAAGGCTGCGGGGATGCCCTGCGGAAGCAGAGCCGTCACCATCAAACAGCGCTTCGATGGTGAGATTAGACTATACCAATCGCACAGTGACTGCAGTAATCGATGGCGTTGAAGCAAGCCTGATGGATAGGCGGAAAGGGCAAACGTCAAGTGCTGTATTGTTCTCATTAGGTGAATATGCAGTTTCTGCTGCAGAAAACGGAATCAGGAACGCTATAGGCCTATTTCGCTACAATGATATCGGTAGCAGCTTCAGGGAACTACTGCGCGGTAATGGATACTACGACAACCAGCCTAGCGCTTACGCCTAATCAGGAATTGTTGCACCATCTATCCATAACGTTTGAGAATATTCTCTCTGACCTTGCAAGGTTTGACAGGGGTACAAATTCATCGGGTTTATGTATGGCATCTTTCACTCCTGGTCCAACTACCACGCAATCCATATTTATTCGTTCATTGTAGAGCTTCGATTCTGTGTATCCTCTCCCCCCTATAAGATTCGACTTGGCAACCGACTTCATAAATCCGATTAGCGGAGACCTCCCATTTACTCTATAAGGGTCTCTGTCCACTGTTATTTCAATACTATGGTCTATGCCCAACTTTCCAAGAGCCTTCCTTACTGCCCCAACAAATTCACCATTGTTCTCGCCCGGAGGCAGCCGTACGTCTACTCCTACACGGCAGCTATCCGGCACAACATTGGTTGCTGTCCCGCCGGTTATCCTGCCTATGTTAATCGTGCATCTACCAAGCAGCGGGTCACTGATTCTCTTCTTGGACTCAATAATCTCCAGCGCCTTTATTGCCTTCACTGCATCAAGTATCGCATTCTTTCCCAGCCATGGAGCCGATGCATGCGCACCCTTCCCTCTGATATTCAGATAGAAAGAAAGGATTCCCTTCTGTGACACTTGTATGTCCAAGTCTGTGGCTTCGGATATTATGCCGTATCTAACTCCCTCGAAGAGCTCTTTTCTGTTATCCAGTAGCCACATCGAACCATCCGAACCTACTTCTTCATCTGCAACGAATGTGAGGAGCAGGGATCTTTCCGGATGCCTTAAATCAACGTTGTTTAGGGACGCGAGAATGGCTGCAAGGCCGCCTTTCATGTCAGATGCACCCCTGCCATATAATCTGCCGTTTGCAATGTGCCCATAAGGCGAGTATTTCCATAGCTTTGAATCACCAATAGGTACAGTATCCATGTGCCCATTAAGCATAAGCCCCTCTCCACTGCCAATTCTGGCAGACACATTAAAGCGTCCTGGCTTGAATTCTATTAGCTCCGATCCGATCCCAATTCCTTGCAAGTATTCATGTATGTACTCAGCAACACCTTTTTCTCCTTCAGCGTGTGTATCAGAACCTATGCCAACCATATCAAGGGCAAGTTTTACCACATCCTTCTTCAAGTTTCCACTATCTACAATATCCAAATTAAACTTATAAATTCATAGCGTGAAAATCCACCTTCTCAAAGATGGGGTGAAAGGAAATGCAAAGATATACCGAAGTTAATTGGGAAATAAGTATGGCCATCTTGAAACAGGCATACAAATTCAGGGTATATCTTCAAAGGGACATAAGGCTATTCTTAATTCGCAAATGTTTAATTATCTCTTATGTTGCCGTGCAGATTTGACTCGTCTGCAATCCTTCTAACTGATTCCATCTCTGCTTCGATTTCTTCCATAGCGCGTTTCATGTCTCTGACTACCAGACTACCTGAGAAAGGATATCCCATCTTTTTATACAAGATTTCTGTAGAATTGCACAAGCCTTCAGCTGCCTTTCTATCGCGAACCAACGTATACTCTCTTACAGCATAGTTGCGCATCCTGTCAACATTCAAAATCCCAAGTCCTGTTTCCCTACCTCCTACGCGTATCTTCCCATCAGAGTCAAGAAAGCCCTCAAGTTCAGCAGCCGTTGACGCTGCTATTCTTGCCGCAAATCTGATTATTGCATTACTCCTTTCTTCTGTAAGAGCTTCCCTGTCTATATAACCAAGAATACTGTCTGGGGCCAAAGCCATTATTGCTCCTTCTACATATGCATGTCTGGCCTCTAAGTTTTCTCTCCCACTCAAGCTTCTGATGTATCTTTCGCTATTTTCTATAAGTCCTGGGTCTATCAGGCTTTGAAGTATCATGATGGTATCTTCAACTCCTCTGGCACGCATCTCCCTTAGTCCAATCTCACGAAAGTCAAGCCTCCCTTTAATTCCTTCGCTGTCTGCCTCTCCAGTTTTCTTGACTCTTCCAAGTCCAACAGCGCGCCTGGCTCTCCTAAATGCTCCCATTCCTCCATCCCTCATGCTATGCAATGCATCAACTTTTATCCTACTTAACCCCCTAGCTACGCTCTTCAACATGGTGTGCTTACCATGATCCTCATTACTCCTGCTAGATACTGCAACTGACATCATCCACCACTCAAATAGCCGTAATCAAACATTGTTGCACAGCCCCATATAAACACCTTCTCTATCAAGAATCAAGTCCAGTGCTTTATCTATAGCTGCGCAGATCTACCCTGCTAGGCAGGTCTCTATAGGCGTTCCTACTAGCCGTTTTCAAATCATCTCTTAGCTGCTGAAGACTAGACTCGCGACCTCTGTTAGCCTCTCCACCACTTGCCAGGGCAAATGCCAATGTTCCCACCTCACATTAACTCTATTAATGACAATATGTTATAACTAAGTCATATAAATATCTTCTCTACAATAAATCCGACGATATACCGAAATCCGCCAAAGAGAATAAAAGCACCGCTCCTATTTTACTATATTCGTAACAAAACTGCCAATATAACTAAGTTGTCGAGGAAATAACCGTCACAACACCAATATTACGTTATCCGTAATACTAATAGCAAGACTTAAATACCCCATTCTATATAAAGGAATACAGAGCCAGGGATTGGGTTTTGTTGGGTCCTTTGCGGATCCAACGGGGATGGATTAAGGCCAGCAAAGGACAGGGCTGCTTATTGGCAGCCATTGTTCCTTTCGGCAACTAATATGCCTTATGTTATTAGGGTTCTAGGATCAAGGGCTATTGCAGAAATGGCTGATAAGTGCCTGTGGTTATCTAATTGATTCGTATTATTGCTGCAGCTATTCGTCCGAACTACTCCCAAGGCCCATGTGCAGGTGCTTCTCGAAGACCTCCCTGTATGTATCAACAGTGCCTATGTCATGCCAGTCCTCGTTATACACAACTCCGTATATCTTCTCCTTCTTTATGAGCCACTGCAGGAAGTAGCCAGGTGCATCGGGATTGTTACCATCACTTACATACTCGCTGAACCTTCCAAGTGTCTCCTTAGGCAGCGCGTATATGCCTGTGCTTATGTAAGTCGATTTAGGGTGCTGCGGCTTCTCTTCAAAGCCCTTCACTATGTCCCCATCCATCTCCACAACTCCAAAGCGCGTAGCACCCTCTACTGATTTTATGTTATGTACGGCTATTGTGGGCTTTCCGGTCTTCCTGTACGCGCCTATTAACCTGCCAAGGTCGAAAGAGAAGTAATTGTCGCCAGCTATGACAAGAAGATCATCAGCGAACCCTGCTCTTTCTATGGCATAGTTTATGCCCTTTATTGCGCCAAACTTCTCTCCATCATGCATGGTGGGCTCTGTTATTAGGCTTATCTTGCCATCAAGACCGCTTGCCTTCCAGTTCCCTATCCAGTACTCAAACTGGTCCCCGAATTTGCGGTTTGTTGAAAGCACTATCCTGCCAATGCCCTGCCTCTCCACGTTTTCTATTATGTGATCGAGTATGGGCTTACCGCCTATTGGAAGCAGCGGTTTTGGCACAAACAAAGTTATTGGCTCAAGCCTGGTTGCAAAACCCCCACATAGTATCAATGCATCCAATAAATCACTCTCCCCCACCGCACGCGCTTATTTAAGCTCTAAGCAAGCAAACTTAAACCATGCAAAGAAGTACTGTTATAGAAGGTCTAAGAGATAGTATATATATGTTTCCAACTTCTTCGGAGAAGAAGCTCAGACATGACCTTAAGTCAATAAACATGGATCTTTCAGCAGCAAACCTTGGCGGAGCAAACCTGTCAAGACTCAACCTATCCGGTACAAATCTCAAGGCCTCGAACCTTGGCGGCGCAGACCTTTCGGAGGCCAATCTTTCAATGTCGTACCTACGCGCAGCAAACCTTGGGGGGTCAAATTTGGGTTATTCAAACCTCAGCGGTGCCGATCTTCAGACTGCAAATCTGGGCAGCGCGAATCTAGCATACGCAGCAATGTCAAAAACTAAGGCAAAGGGCGCAAACATGAGCGGCGCATATCTGGGCTATGCATCGGCTAAACTTGCCGATCTGTCTGACACCTACCTGTGGGGCGCATATCTGAAAGGCTGCGATTTCACCGGAGCAAATCTTGAGAATGCGTATCTGCGCGGCGCAGACCTCAAGGGAGCAATTCTGATCTCAGTCAAAGCCAGAGGCGCGGAGTTCAGGGGCGCTAACCTTTCAGGATCAAAGGTAAGCGTGACATGCCTCGATGATGTCCTCATCGGGCACGGTTTGAAATCCAGGAAAGAAACAATGCACAGGCGCGATCTTGTAAGCCTTGCAACCGATGCCGGGATAATAACTGTATGAGGCCTGCATGCCGTTACACAACAATTGCACAAAGTAATAAATTCTATTCATGGTATGTAACTAATGGCGATCTCTTTGATGGCTGATGCTTTCGAGGGAAAGATAGAGTACCTCCAGATAATGGACGAGAAGGGAAATGCCGACCAGTCCCTAATGCCAAAAGATCTTAGCGACAGCAGGATACTGGACATGTACAAGTACATGGTCCTGGCAAGGGCAGCGGATGCAAAGACGCTGAGCCTGCAAAGGCAGGGCCGTGCAGCAACATACGCTCCGCTTGTGGGCGAGGAGGCTACTCAGATAGGCAGCGCACTGGCCATGCGCCAAAAGGACATCTTCGTTCCAAATTTCAGGCAGCATGGGGTATATCTTGCCCGCGGCACGCCTCCAGAAGCCCTCTTTCTGTACTGGAGGGGATACGAGGAAGGAAGCTCTCTGCCGCGCGAATTCGGCGCACTTCCTATAATCGTGCCTGTGTCTACCCAGATGCCTCATGGCGCAGGGATGGCCATGGCTCAAAAGTATCTCAAAACCGGGGCAGCTGTAGTCGTCTACGTAGGGGACGGCGGCACATCCGAAGGCGATTTCTACGAGGCTCTCAATTTCGCAGGCGTGTGGAAGGCTCCGCTGGTCACAATAATAGAGAATAACCAATGGGCAATATCAGTGCCGCGCAGGGACCAGACAGCTGCCAAGACGCTGGCGCAGAAGGCAATGGCAGCCGGAGTGCCCGGAATGCAGGTGGACGGCAACGACGTTCTGGCCGTGTATAAGGCCACAAAGGATGCGATAGAATCTTCCGCTTACGGGCCGCAAGTCATAGAGTGCGTTACTTACAGAATGAGCATGCACACCACCGCAGACGACCCTACAAAGTACAGGAGCGATGCAGAGGTAGAAGCATGGAAGAAAAAGGATCCGATACTTCGTGTCAGGCTCTATCTGGAGAAGAAGGGGCTGTGGGACGATGCCAAACAGAAGGCGCTGGAGGAAGAGCAGTCAAAGTTTATAGATGATGCAGTGGATAAGGCAGAAAAGTTCGTGCCAGATCCAAAGAGCATGTTTAGCAACGTCTACAGCTACATGCCGCAGGTGCTGCAGCATGAACTTGACGATGCGCTGAAAGCAGGGTTCTGGCAAGGCGATTCGAAATGAAGGCAAACATGGTTACTGCCATAAACAATGCGCTTGAACTCTCCATGAAGGAGAACGACAGGATAGTGCTGCTTGGCGAAGATATAGGCAAGGACGGCGGCGTATTTCGGGTTACCGAAGGGCTGCAGGCGAAGTTTGGCGAAAGCAGGGTTATGGACACCCCGCTGGCAGAATCCGGCATACTTGGTGCGTCGATAGGCATGGCCCTTGCAGGTATGCATCCTGTACCGGAAGTTCAGTTCGCAGGTTTCATGTTCCTTGGCTTTAGCCAGCTAATAAACCACGCTTCCAGGTACCGAAGCAGGACAAGATCCATATATCCGGTGCCAATGGTTGTGCGCACGCCTGTTAGCGGGGGTGTGAGAACCCTTGAGCACCATTCAGACAGCCCTGAAGCTTACTATTCCCATATAGGTGGGTTAATAGTTGTGGAGCCGTCGACTCCATATGATGCAAAGGGGCTAATGATCAAGGCTCTAAGGATGAACGACCCTGTGGTATTTCTGGAGCCTACCAAGCTATACCGGCTCTTCAAGGAAGATATACCTGATGATATGTATGAGGTGCCGATAGGCAAGGCCAAGCTGCTTAGCGAGGGCAGCGACCTTAGTATAATCACCTACGGCACCATGGCCCCTCTTGTAAAGGATGTTGTAGCAAAAAAGAAGGTCAGTGCAGATGTACTCGACCTTAGGACAATAAATCCGCTGGACGAGGAAGCGATACTCGCAAGCGCAAGGAAGACCGGCAGAGTGATAATAGTCCACGAGGCTTCCATGAGCTTTGGTGTAGGCGCAGAGATAGCCGCAAGGATAGCTGAAAATGCAATCTTCGAGCTCAAGGCTCCAGTAATGAGGGTGGCATCTCCAAGCTTCCCATATCCTATGCCTGGATATGAGAAGTACTACATACCAAACGAACTGAAGGTATCTCAAGCCATAGACCATATAATGGCGGTGCAGGACTGAATGCCATGAAAGAACTAAGATTTGTAGACGTAGGGGAAGGGATAACAGAAGGCCATTTCCAAAAGTGGCTTGTCAAGGACGGCGATGCTGTAAAGGAGGACCAGACAATAGCACAGATAGAAACTGACAAGGCCGTGGTCAACATACCTGCTCCGGCTTCAGGGACAATCAAATTGGCTGCCAGGGAGAACTCGGAGATAAAGGTGGGCGATCTTATAGCTACAATCATTACTCCTGGCGACACGAAGCAGCCGTCTCCCTCGCCACCTATGCAACCGCAGCCTAATGCCGCAGAAGCTCCCCTGCCGCCATCCAAGCTTACTGCCCCTGCCACGCCAAGGGACGCAGCCATGAGGGCGAAACCTGGCACGTCTCTAAGCGACATGATGCTGCAGGCAACTCCACCAGTGATAAATCTTGACAAGCTGCAGAGTGCAGCCGGTGACGAAAAACCCCTGCCTTCGCCTTCTCCAGCTCCAAAGCCACAGCAAAAGGAGATAATAGCAACTCCTTATGTGAGGAAGATGGCATACGATAACAACATCGACATTTCCAAGATCATAGGCACAGGCCCTGGCGGAAGGGTACTTGAAAACGATCTAAAGAGCGCGATGATGAAGGGCAGCATGCAGAGAAAGCCAGTGCCAAAATTCTCAGAGGTGCTTGAAGAACAGCACGGGCACGATATAGAGCGGGTGCCGTTATCGCAGACAAGGAAGGCCATAGCAAGGAATATGGAGCTCTCCTGGTCTATACCCCGTGCAGTCCATATGGACAAGATAAACGCCACAAAACTGTGGGATATAACGACCCGCGAGAAGGGTAACGCTGCAAAGATGGGGGTCAAGCTCACGTTCCTGCCGTTCATAATCAAGGCCGTTGTGCAGGCGCTAAAGCAGAGCCCTACAGTTAATGCAAGCTACGATCACGACAGGCAGGAGCTGATAGTCAAGAAGTACTACAACATAGGCCTTGCTGCAGAGGCGAAGGATGGCCTCAAGGTTATAGTCATAAAAGATGCAGACAAAAAGGGCATAATAGATCTAGCAAAGGACATACAGCAGCTGCATGACAAGATACTAGGCGGCACAATAGCCATAGACGAGATGCGCGACAGCACGTTCACAATCACCAACATAGGCAGCCTTGGCGGAGGCTATTTCTCTGTACCAATGATAAATTACCCGGAGGCAGCGATACTCGGTGTGCATCTAATACGTGATGAACCTGTAGTGCAGGATGGAAAGATAGTTGTAGGAAAGGTGCTCCCCATATCGCTCTCTTTCGATCACAGGATATTCGACGGTGCAGAGGCAGCAAAATTCGCAAACGCAGTCAAGACTTATATCGAGGATCCTGACTTCCTCGAAATGCTGTGAAAATATGGTAATGGGATCCATACCTGAACAGGTAGACCTCGCAGTGATAGGCGGGGGAGTTGGCGGATACGTTGCTGCGATAAGGGCATCACAGCTTGGCCTGAATACTGCTGTCGTGGAGAAGAACAAGATGGGCGGCCACTGCCTCAACTACGCTTGCATACCGTCAAAGACCCTGATACACATAGCAGACCTTTTCTACGACCTGTCCCATTCTGAGAATATGGGCATAAAATGCCAAGGAGCAAGCATAGATGCGGCAAGAATGTACGACTGGCGCATGTCAGTATCAAAGAAGCTAGAGCAGGGTGTAGACTATCTGTGCAAATCCAACGGCGTCGAGGTGATAAAAGGCGAGGCAACTTTCATATCCTCAAGCAAACTGCAGCTGACCAACGGCGAGGAACTGGACTTCAAGAAGGCAATAATAGCAACGGGATCAGAGCCAAAGACGCTGCCAGGTTTCGAGTTCTCAGGCAATGTGATCGACTACAAAGCTGCGCTGATGCTGCAATCAATACCAAAGAGCATGGCTATACTTGGCGCAGGTTATGTATCTGTGGAAATAGGCACGCTGTATGCCAAGCTTGGCACCAAGGTCGATGTAGTTGCTCGCTCTGAGGTATTATCAAGGTTTGATCCAGAAGCAACTGCTCTGGTCAAGAAGAGAATGCAGGAACTTGGCATTGCAATTCACAGTGCCGCAGTGCCTGTATCGCACGACTCGGGCAGCATAAAACTGAGCAACGGGGAGCAGATCGACGCAGATGTGATAGTCAGTGCGATGGGACTTGAGCCATATACGAAAGGCCTTGGCCTTGGCAACACGAGGGTCCAGCTGGACGGGAAGGGTTTCGTCAAAGTAAACCAATCGTTGCAGACTGATGATCCCGGCATTCTCGCCATAGGCGACGTGATCGGCGAGCCCATGCTTGCACACAAGGCAATACGGCAGGGCGAGGTAGCAGGCGAAGTCGCCGCAGGAAAGAGTTATCAATTCGACAACAAAGTAATTCCAGCAGTCATATTCTCTGATCCTGAGATCGCACTGGCAGGAAAGATGTCAGGAGATGGCATAACTACAACGAAGTTCCCGCTTACTGCGCTAGGCAGGGCCATAGCCCTGGACAGAACAAGCGGCTTCATAAAGATAGCATACGATGGCAACGAGATAGTGAAGGGTGTGGAGATAGTGTCAACCGATGCAAATGCCATGATTTCCGAAGCAGCTCTTGCGATAGAAATGGGCGCTACCCTCGAGGACATTGCAGACACGATACATCCTCACCCTACCTTCTCCGAGCTGATGCAGGAGGCATGCTGCGCGGCACTTGGCAGGCCAGTCCACTTCTACTATGGTGGCGCAAAGAAGTGATGCTATGAAAGTTAAGATAGTTGCAAGCAGGAACTACCCGCAGCTAAAACCCTTATATGAGCATTTTGAGGTGTCTAGCAAAGGCGACATATGCCTGGCAGTAGGCGGAGACGGCACCTTCGTCAAGGCTGCAAAGGAATTCGATGGCCCGATACTGCCTATAAGGAGCGGGGATGCAGGTAGCATAGGCTACTATGCTGACCTGTGCCTTGATGATATCGGGTTCGTAGTGCAGAACCTCAAGGCCCGAAGGTTCAGCGTGGAAACCGTAGAGAACAAAATGGAGCTTTCATACAAGGGCAGGAAATACTATGCCATAAACGAGGCCCTCCTCCACAACGTACTAAGGGAGGTAAGCTTCAAGATATACTATACCAACGGTGCCGGAAGGAGCGAGATATACCCATACGTCATGAGCGGCGACGGCATGCTCATAACCGGGTCCATAGGCTCCACTGCATACAACAAGTCTGCAGGCGGCCCTATAATACTAATGCCTAATGCAATGTGCCTTACTTTCCTGAATGTAGATGGACCATACCGGAATCCAATTGTGGTGGATGCCTCAAGGCCTGTAGAAATAGAGATAGTCAAGTACGGCGGCGTGCTCGTCTACGATGGGCAGAAAATAGGCCAGCTTGTTCCAGGCAACAGGTTCTCGGTAAAGGTATCAAACAAGGAGCTCAAAATGGTGAGATTCAAGGACCGAAGAGAATCCCTGGCAAGGAAGCTGGACCGCATAATCCGCAGCAGGATGCTGTAGCCAAAACCCATATCCAGAAACTATAAATAATACCGACAGCAAGATATACTAAGTAAACTACGGATCCGGATGGTGGCATGACGAGCAAGGAGAAGGATACGCTTACAGTGGCCCTGATACAGATGTCAATGGCCGACGACCCCAGGTCTAATCTGGACAAGGCCATAAGAAGAATAGGGGAGGCAGCTTCAAGAGGCGCCGATGTTGTGTGCCTCCCAGAGCTCTTCAGGTCAAGGTATTTCTGCCAGGAGGAGGACCACAGCAAGTTCAGCCTTGCCGAGACCATACCTGGAGATACTACTGCAGCACTCTCAACAGCGGCAAAGAAATCGAATGCAGCTATAATTGGCGGAATATTCGAGAAACGCACCAAAGGCCTTTACCACAACTCTGCTGTTGTGATAGACTCTGGCGGCAGTATCGTAGGCACATACCGCAAGATGCACATTCCTGACGACCCGCATTATTACGAAAAATTCTACTTTGCCCCTGGGGACCTGGGATTCAAGGTCTACGAGGCCGCGCAAAGCAAGCTTGGCATACTTATATGCTGGGACCAGTGGTATCCCGAAGCTGCACGGCTGACATCACTGCTCGGAGCGCAGGTACTTTTCTATCCAAGCGCGATAGGATGGTTTGACGATGAGAAGGATGAAGCCGTAAAGATGCAGTCTGCATGGGAGACAATCCAGCGCTCCCATGGAATAGCAAATGGCGTATTCGTTGCAGCTGTTAACCGAGTTGGCAAAGAGGACCACATAAACTTCTGGGGTTCGTCATTCATCTCAGGTCCATTTGGGGAGGTTCTGGCCAAGGCCAGCCCGGACAAGGAAGAGATACTCGTTGCCAATCTGGATCTTGGAATGATAGAGCAGACCAGGCACGGGTGGCCCTTTCTAAGGGATAGGAGAATAGATGCATACGGCAGCATCGCTTCGAGATTCATTGACTGACTGCGGTGTGACTGTGCCCATCGATGCAACTCCACTGGAATCCGGATATGTTATGCCAGCGGAATGGGAGAGGCATAGCGCTACATGGATATCCTGGCCGAAGAATCCCTACTCGTTTCCCAAGGAGATACTTCCCGAAGTGGAGGAATCGTACCTTGGCATCATAACCGCCCTTGCCAAGGGCGAAACCGTAAACCTGCTAGTGGACGATGAGCTCGCAGCAAAGAGGATTGAATCGATCATCGAGTCAAGGGGCATAAATTCAAACAACGTAAGGCTGCACAGGATAAGGACAAGCGATGTGTGGTTCAGGGACTACGGCCCCATATTCGTTAAGAACTGCAAGACCGGAAATATCGCCTACACCCACTGGGAATTCAATGCATGGGGTGGAAAATACGATGACCTAAAGCAAGACTGTACGGTGCCAAAAAGCATGCCGCTTCAGGGATTGCCAAAGTTCGATGTGCCAATGGTTCTGGAGGGCGGATCGATAGACGTTAACGGGCTTGGCACATGCCTTACCACAGAGCAGTGCCTGTTGAACAGGAACAGGAATCCATCCATGGACAGGGGCAGAATAGAATCATACCTCAGGGACTATCTTGGCGCGACGCATGTTGTGTGGTTGGGGAACGGGCTTGAAGGCGATGACACTGACGGCCATGTGGACGATCTGGCCAGGTTCGTAAGCAAGGACACAGTTGTTTGCGCATACGAGGAGGACGAAAGTGATTCAAACCACGCTGCCCTTGAAGAGAACTTCAGGATCCTTGAGAATGCAACGGATCAGGCAGGCAGCAAGATCGATATAGTAAAGATCCCTATGCCAAAGGCTGTTGTTTACGAAGGCCAGAGGCTGCCGGCATCATATACCAACTTCTATGTGGCAAACGGCGCTGTTCTTGTTCCTACATTCAGGGATGCTAACGACGACGAGGCGCTTGGGGTACTAAAAAGACTATTCAAAACTAGGGAAGTGATAGGGATAGACTGCAGGAGCCTTGTTTATGGTTTCGGGGCCATACACTGCGTTACGCAGCAGCAGCCAGCCTAGCATGCTCCGAACCGGATGCCATCCTTTATTAGCATTTATGGGTGAGTACGTTCATGCCAACAGGTATAATGGGTCTTATAACAAGAAAAGCACCCCAATTCCCAGAAGGGGCTACATGGCTTAATGTGGGGTCGCCACTATCCCTCAGCAAACTAGCCGGGAGCGTGGTAGTGCTTGATTTCTGGACATACTGCTGCATAAACTGCATGCACATGCTTCCTGTTCTTGCAAAAATAGAGGAGAAATACAAGAGCCTGCCCGTGGCCGTGATAGGCATACATTCGGCAAAGTACGAGAACGAGGCAGATCCGAACAACATCAGGGAGGCAATATCAAGATACGGGATAGGCCATCCTGTCATGGTTGACGGAGGCATGAAGCTGTGGAGACAATATGGCATAAGCGCATGGCCCACCATCGTCATAATAAGTGCAAGAGGAGACGTAGACTACAAGATTGGCGGCGAACTTACCTTTGAGCAGCTTGATGGCCTGGTTGCAGATTCTCTTGCGAAGTCAAAGGAGATGGGCAGCCTGGGTTCAAAGCCCCCCGCAATCCGCTCAAAGCTCATCAAGCCCAGGGCGGCTACCCTTTCATATCCTGGCAAGCTGTCTTTTTGCGCAGATGGCTCCATGTTTGCCATAAGCGATTCAAACCATAACAGGGTGCTTATAATAGACTCTGCAACTGGAAAGATACTAAGCCGCGCAGGAGGCGCAGGAATCGGCATGTCCGACGGCAGCTTCTCACAAGCCCGGTTCTACAGGCCACAGGGCGTACTGTGGCGCGGCAACTCAATATACGTAGCCGATACGGAGAACCATGCGATAAGGATAATTGATGTAAGCGAGCAGACTGTGCATACCCTGGCAGGCACCGGTGAGAAGGGATTCTACATCGGCTACGGCTCAGTTCACGAAGCCAAAGAAGCAGCCCTTAACTCTCCATGGGACATAGCATCCGACGGCAAATCACTGTTTATAGCCATGGCAGGACTGCATCAGATATGGCGGTACGGTATCGACGACGAACTAATCGAGCCGTTTGCGGGGAATGGCAGAGAGGACATAACTGATGGGGAGCTTCAGGAAGCGGAGTTTGCCCAGCCCAGCGGACTATGGCTTCAGGGACAAGAGCTGTATGTGGCCGACAGCGAAACGTCCTCTATACGGTCTGTTTCAATAAAAGACGGATATGTGGGCACGCTTGTAGGCAAGGGGCTTTTTACCTTCGGCGACAAGTCAGGAAGCCTCCCTGATACTCTCCTGCAGCATCCACTAGGTCTTTGCGCAAGCGAAAGCACTCTGTATATTGCAGATACCTACAACAGCTCGATAAAGGCAATAAACCTGAAGAAGAAGGAGTCAGAAACTGTCATATCTGGAAAGGGCAAGAAGGCCATGTGTAAAATAGATGATCCAAAGTGCGATACGCTTGGTCTTTTCGAGCCAAATGATGTCAAGATAAACGAAAACGTATTATACATTGTTGATACCAACAATCATCTGATAAGGACATTCAGCCTAAAAGGGATGCTGCTTAATACTTTAAAATTAAACGAAGGTGTATGAATGGAATTTATAGAGGAACTAAGATTCCTTAAGGAACAGATGAAATTCAAGGAGAAGGTTGAGGTACCGCGAGGAATCAGTAACATAGTAATAGCAGGCATGGGCGGTTCTGGAATAGCTGCCATGATATTTCAGGAATTCTATTCTAAGTTGCCTGTTACATGGGCCAATGACTACCGCGCCCCGGATTTTGTGTCAGAATCAACTTTGTTCATAGCCATAAGCTACTCTGGCAACACCGAAGAGACCCTGAGTGCAACAAACCAAGCCATAAGAAAAAAAGCGCATGTTGTGACAATAAGCGCAGGAGGCAAGCTCCAAGGGATAGGAACGCAGCACATAGCCATACCGCGTACCGACATGCAGCCGCGTTCAGCTAGCGGATATATGCTTATACCAATACTGGCGGGCTTCGGCCTGTTCACAGAACTGGAAGCGGATGGGGCATACAAGTTCCTCGCTGATCTAGATGCAGACAATGCCAAATGCCTAGCGCATGCAAAGGCCATCTACGAGCGAAGCGCCATACCGGTAATATACGGGTCTCACCCATACAAAGGGGTCGCATACCGGTGGAAGACCCAGTTCAACGAGAATTCCAAGGTACTGGGATACTCAAACAGCTTCCCAGAGCTCAATCACAACGATACCATGGCCATTGCACAGACGTACCTGAAGGACAAGTTCTACTTCATGGCGTTCGAATCCGGTCTTGAGCGCATAACCAAAAGGATAGATGTTACGCAAAGCATAACCGGCTCAAGATTCGCAACGATAAAACCAAAGGGCAGCAGTGACATAGAGCGGATGTTTTACCTTTTGCATTACGGTGACTATGTATCTTACCACCTCGGCAGGCTTCGCGGGGTGGACCCTACCGACGTGTCTCTAATAGAGCAGCTGAAGAAAAATATCGCCTGACTACAGCTCCTTTGTGGCTGTGTCAACAGGCTTGCCTTCATAGCCTGCAATGGCCTTCTTTACTGCTCTAAGCGAGAGCGTAGCGCAGTGCATCCTTACAGGGCCAGGATCCACGCTTATTAAATCCAGCAGCTTTTTTTTGTCAAATGCTTCTATGTCCCCTAGGCTTTTGCCCTTCAACGCCTCAGTAAGCAGGCTTGATGCGCCCATGGATATTACGCATCCGCTTCCATCAAATTTTATGTCGCTCACCTTTCCCGCGTCTATCCTTAGAAATACTGTTATCCTGTCCCCGCATGATATGTTCTCTTCATGCATCTGTGCGCTAGGCTTGTCAAGCGAGCCTTTGTTCTTGGGGTGTTCATAGTTGTATATGAGCTCTTCAGCATACATGTCAAGATCCATCATATCTCACCGTTAAGCCTCACGTACTCCTTCATTATGCATCTGTTCTGCACGAATGCCACTCCATGCTTCTGTGCATATTTCCTTGCATCGTCATTCACTATCCCTTCCTGTAGCCACACTGCTCTCGCCCCACTAGCCACTGCCTGAATCGTTATCTCAAGCCCTTCAGCAGCAGGCCTAAATACGTCTACTATTTCAGGGGGTTGCGGCAGCGAGGCTATGTCCCTGTAAACCTTCTCCCCAAGCAACTCGCTGGCAAACGGATTGATAGGTATTATGGTATATCCTGCATCCTGCATGAATTTCGCCACTCTGTAGCTGTATTTTGTCTCATCCCTGGAGCATCCAACCACCGTTATCGACCTGTATCTTGTAAGTATGTCTCCTATGTCTTCCATGTGGCCCACCAGGCGCAAACACTTAATAGATTACTATTCACATATAAATGTTGTTGCATGGACGGCATAATCGTCGATACAAGCTCCATCTTGTTCGCTTTCTCAAACAGGGTAGACATATTCAGGAGAGTCAAACTGCAACTTGGCCTTGCTCCGGTAGTGTCAGAAGGTGTAATACGCGAACTCAAGGCAAAGGCACAGGGCGGGGGCAGAAGCAGGGCCTATGCGCGCCTGGCGCTTGACCTTATCAAGAACTACGGGATCAATGTGGACAAGGATAGTGGCTATGTTGACAGGTGGATAATTGCAAGCTCAAAGCGCTATGGATCCGTGTGCACCAATGACACTAAACTGCGCAGGGCACTTAGGAACAGCGGCTCGGCTGTCTACACAATATCACGCAGCGGAGAATTCAGGTGAATCTCACCTATATGGCATTTGCTACTGCTTGTGCATGCGCATTCCCATTGCCTGCCACATACACCAAGTACACCTGCCCCGGAACCAGCGATACTGTTATATTGCCGCTGTCCAGCGATATGCTGCCATTGTACTTTAGGTTTACCGACTGCCCAGGGCCGATCGTGTATCCCGGCGATACGAAACTCGATTCTGATTCAGGGAGCTCGAGGGTGCCGTTTCCAGAAACAAGAAAGTTTATGCTATGGAATCTCTGCTGCCCAGACCAGTCAGACCAGTCGGCAGTTGCCCTCGATATAAGGCTGCCGACCTCGCTGTTGTTCAGATTCAGTCTGGAAATGCTCCCTATGGCGCTGTCATTCCTAACCCTGCTGTCGAAATACGAGGCATTTTCTGTCTTTCCTGCCGTGCCTATACTGCCAATAAAGTCAGAAAGCGTAGTCTGGTTGAATATCAGGACATGCTCATGTGCGGGAACTACTGTTACTGCATCAACTGCCCCGAATCCGCCGCTTACTGCAGCCGAATCTCCACCAGTCAAATTGCCGCTCCCAATTTTGCCACTAGTGCCGCCGGCCGAATACGGATTTCCCAACAACGCACCAGATGCATCCTGGGCAGTCCCGCCAGCGCTTACCGGCAGGTAGGTCCCCGCGCTGCGCGAATTCTGTGAAATGTTAAGATACGCATAGAGGCTTTCATTACCACTTACAATGACCTGTGTCAGTGTGACCGGCCTTGATGAGTCATCCATGACTGTTAACTCTACTGATGTGCGACTGCCGCTGGCCGCCACCAATACATTCGACGCCTTCAGCACAGTGGCATTTGCTGCTAGATCCTTCCTGAAAGTTGAATTAAGCTCCTGCACCCCATAGGGCACAGAGTTTGATCCTACTGGCTCGCTCTTTCCGCTGTATACAAGCTCGCCTATCTCAAGAGCGCTTATCGATGGGACCATAACGAAATGTATGAGCCCCTTGCCGTACACTGCTGTGACTACCGGGGACATATCAAGCAGCACCGTGGCGTTGCCTTTCCTCGCTTCCCCACCTACTGCCACATCAACTGTCCTGTTTGCCAGGACAATTGGGTATGTCGAATTGTCTATGCTTATCGTAGCATTTGCTATGACGAAGCTGACTGCCTTTATTGCTGTGTTCGAAGGCACATTCGCGCTTCCAAGCAGCTTGCTTGCGTTGACCAGCCCCATGAGATTAACTGTGCCCGTTGAGTTTAGCTCTATTACGTTATTCTGCAGGCTGCTGTTCAGGTATGCCTTCAGGCTTGTATACGCTACAAGCAGCGAGGTGGTTCCATTCGGCACCTGCGCAGGGTCGGTGAGCGAGAACTGGACTTGCCTATAATGCATGCTTCCGGCTAGGCCGTTTCCAACGTATGCTACTGTCTGGGGGGGCCCCTGTCCATGCCTGCCTGTATACGCATAGAACAGTACCGTGCTTATAACAGCCACTGCTGCTATGCTGCCTAGCAGTATAAATGCCCTTGACCTGGCATCCAGGACAGGCGCGCTGCCGCCTCCAACGAGCCTGTAATACTTGATATTCCTGAGGTGTTCATCATAGCCTTCCTCTATCTCGCCCATGTCGCGCAGTTCCTTGAGGTGCTGGCTTACGGTGGAGGGCGCCAGGCCCAGCTCCCTCCATATCTCCGATGGCGTCTTTGGTCCTGACCTAAGCATTCCAAGTATCTTCCTCTTAGTGTCGAACGTCTTTCCCATCAGGTTTCCCTCACGCGTCAGTGACATTGGCCCTTGCCCGAGCCCCCTGCTCGCCAACAACATCAACCACGTAGTTGCCCGGCAGCACGGCGCCTTCCATAGAACTGCCTCCATAAATCACGTTCCCGCTGAATAGCAGCGTGACCGACTGCCCAGAGCCAAGCATGTATCCCGAGCCATTGACTGCTCCAGCCTCGCTTTCTATGCACGTATCATTGCTGCATGGGTTAACAAAAGGCAGCTGCAGCGAGCCGTTTGGCTCAACCATGAAGTTCAAGGTCCTGAATATCGGAGCGATCTTTGCCAAGCCGCTGGAATTTGAGGACAGGTTTACCTGGTATGCGTGGTAATCTCCATTTCCAATCCCTACGTTGCCATCGGCATGATCTGTAGCATTCAACCCCAGGCCTTTTACTGCAGACGAGACCTGCGCACTTACATTTGTTCCCGTGCCATCGCCTAAAGCATCAAACCCGCGCCCCTGTCTGCTTTTCTCAGGCGCATGGGTGCCTTCCAATGGCTTCATGTATATGATTGCCTGCCTGCCATATAGGAACACATGCGTTAGGTCCGCAGTCTTGTTGCCGTCGTTCTTAACGGTAACAGAGAGACTCATCGTATTTGCATACGAGGAAAGGGAAACGTTGGTTATTGATATGCTGGGCGCTTCCATGCCTAGGTCGGTCTTCTCATGCTGCGAAAGGTAGGTTCGCATGCCTATCCCACTGCCGGACCTTGGAACCACTACTGCCCTTAGCGAAGGAACGAACACGAATATCGCCGAGCTGTTTGTGTATATCACTACCACCGTGGGGCTCAGATCCAATAGGAACTCGCTGGATCCGTTTATGGCTGTCTTAGAGACGTTTGCGACTACCTGGCCCTGCGGTACAAACACTTTGCTTGTAGTGCCGTTTATCGTTATATTCGCAGACGTGATGTTGAACCTGATCTTATCCACAACCGTATTGGCGGCAAGAGTGGCGTTGAGCATGGCTATAGTCTGGCTGACGTTTATAAGCGACATAAGGTCAAGTGTGCCATTCCCCTGGGCAGACATCCATCCAGAAGTACCATTATTGCCAACATAATGCACCTGCACACCGGAATACGATATTGTAAGCGCAGTGGTGCCGCTTGGCACACGCGGCGGATCAGTAAGGCTTATCGGCACCTTACCCTGGCTCTTACTATTGCCTAGGCCAGCTTGCGATACTGACCAAACTGCTGCCGCTGCTATGACTGCAATTGCCGCAATCAAGATTACTGTCTTCGCACCAAAATTCCTATTAACCATCTACTCGCCTGGACTATCTAGCTGCTTAGAAGCTATTTATATGCAATGAAATGTTTCGGTTCGGTTTCGGTTTTAACTCCGCCACAGCTCCACAACCTACTATAGCTTCTTGTATATGTGCATAAGCCAGTAATCTTTGAAGATTGGGATGGTAAGTGTTGACAGCATGAATCCAACCGAAGGCACTATCGCGTTGAGCCATGCATTTGGTATATCTATGGCGCTAAGGTAGATACCGATCGCAAGATATGTAAAAACCACAAGCAGAATCCTCCTGGAATAGCTTCTTTCCCAGGCTTTGTCTGCCTCCACCTTTGCATTCCTGCGTTTTATTTCCTCTATCTCAGCTTCAAGATGCCTTATGCTTGCCCTATCTATTGTCCTGCATATACTCTAATAAAGCGGTGCATCATGCGCATTTGCATGAATAAGCGAGAAAAGGTTCCAGGGCAAACACTAATAAAACTTCCTTTATAAATATTCCTTACTAATATTCTACTGGTGCATTAGCTTGTACTATGTTCACTCAATAGAGGATACGATAAGCATATCGCCAAGTTACTTCGGGCAGGACATAACCAAGACGGCTCTCGAAGTTCTGCGCACTAAGTATGAGCGTACGCTGGACAAGTCCCTAGGCATAATCATAACCGTGTTCAATGTAAGCGACATAAGCGACGGTTTCATAATGCCTGGAGATCCTTCCACGCACCATCAGGTAAAGTTCGATGCCCTGGTGTTCAGCCTTGGCATAGATGAGATAGTGGTTGGCGAGGTGTCTGAACTCGCAGATTTTGGCTGCTTCGTAAGGCTTGGTCCTATAGATGGCCTTGTTCATCTGTCGCAGATAACGAGTGATTTCATAACATACGACAAGAAGAACAGCGCTTTTGTATCGAGGAACACGGGGAAGAGTCTAAAGAAAGGCGACATGGTCTACGCAAAGGTTTCCTCGATAAGCATGAAGGGCGGCATAAAGGACGCAAAGATCGCGCTTACGATGAGGCCTGACGGCCTTGGGAAGCCTGAATGGGTCAACCTCCCAAAGAGGGAAAGGATGGAGCGTGGCAGAGGGGGGCCAAGGGGCAGAAGAGGCCGCTCAAAGAAATAGCGCTTGTTGAAATGGTGAAACAATGGAATCTGCATGCAGGACCTGCAAGCTAATAATAGCACAGGGCAACATCTGCCCACTATGCGGTTCGTCAAATCTTACAACCAAGTGGAGCGGCCACGTGATGGTGCTCAATGTCGAGAAATCAGAAGTAGCCAGGAAGCTGGGCATAAAGGTTAACGGAACATACGCCATAAACATAAACGACTAAGCCCGTTGCCGCCTACGCTGCTCATGCTTCCTTTCTTGCATATTCTTCCTCAAACACTATCTTGCTGACCTTTGGCATATATTGCAGTACAGCTTCTGCAAGAGCCGCCTTGTTTATAAGGTAGTCCGTATTCTTATCTACTTTCTCACCAAATACCAGCCTGGCCCTGCCTTCAGAGACTGACACGAAGTCAGGCTTTAGGGAGTAATGCTCTGCAAGCGCCTTGACCTTGTCCTGATCCAGTTCCAGCCTGCTTACCACGGTTATATCATAAACAAGCTTCTCCCCGGCTAGCGGGTGGTTCATGTCTACCACAACCCTCCCGGAGCTTACGCTCCTTACCGTTGCTATGCTGCCGTCTATGTCTACCTGCATCCCGGGTTCCGGATACATGTCCCTCTTCTTGAAGTCTGCCAGATGCATCACATTAACCTTGCTCTCGTCCCTTTCCCCGAATCCTTCGCTGGGCTGCACCTCCACCTTCTTGCTCTCACCGACATTCATGGCCTTTACGGCTTCCTCAACTCCCTTCACGGCATTGTGCTGCCCAAGGACTATTAGCTGCGGGCCGTACCTGCGCTCACCGTTGTACCTGTCTTCTGCCCTGGCAACCTTCTCAGAGGTAGTGTATGCAAGCGTATTGTCAGAAGCCCGCCTTGCAGTGTAGTCTATCCTTACGAAATCCCCATCGTTAAAGCTCATGGTATCACTTAGACATATATGCGTAGCTATTTATTTATTAATCGTTAAAAACCTTCTGATTGCATGGATAAAAAAAGGCTTACTGAGCTTGCGTTAGCTCTTTTCGTTGGCATCATATTCATAAGTTCCTATGTCTCGCTCACCAACTACAACACCCAGTCGGCTACAACTACTATACCTGGCACTGCATATGCCCAGGGCCTTGCTGTGGTTGCCATATCCGGCTACGGCAGCCCTCTGTACCTGAATGTCTCCTGCAGCAATGCCGCCCTGGAGAACCGCACCATCGGGATAGTGACCTCAAACCTAACTGCTCTTGAGAGCAACAGCTCAGTGCTAGACTTCTTTGCCACAGGCAAGAACATCTCGGTGGCCGCGCAGAACATGAGCGCTTACGGCATATATTCATTTATAACCGGCAAAGTAGGCCCCAACGCATCAGAATGCATAAAGGGCTATGCGGTGGCATTCCTCAGCCTGCCGCCACTTATCAACGTTACTGTAGGCAGCCAGGGGCTTCAGGTGCCAGTGCCGCATAAGTACGCCAACCAGTCCGTCTTCACTGCGATCAACAAGACCATAGGCACAAAGCTTAGCGTAAAGGTGTCGATGCTGCTCACCCAGAACGGCAGCATATACGGGCCGCTGAGCATACTGCCAATCGGCGTAGCTACAACATCAACAACCACTGCAAAGACCACTACAACACTGCCATCAAATACAACGATTCCAGGCACCATTCCCGCCAATGCGCCCAGCTCGAACTCCATACCATCAAATTCATCCGGCTCCAGTGCCACCCCATCGAATAACTCCTCCGCTGCCGCAGGTTCCAATACGGCTACGCCTTCAGCTGCATCAAATGCGCTGGCTCCTGCCAATAGCGTGCAGGTTAGCGGGTCTAAATGATGCCAGGGGAAACTGACGTTGAAGCCATAGTGCGAAAGCATGCCGTAAGGAATGCCATGGAATACGGCAGGGCCATGGAAGGTCCTGTCCTAAGCAAGTCCATGCAGGAACTTCCCCTCCCAAAGCCCGAAGTCAGGGCGCTCGCATTAATGGTAAAGAAAGTAGTAGGCGAAGTCAATTCCCTTGGGAAGGAGGAGCTCGAGAAGCAGTACAGGGTATATGCAGAAGAATTCAGGGAAGCAGATGCAAGGAAGGCAGAGGCGTCTTCAAGGCACAACTTCTCAATAAACGGCGCATCAAGCGGAAATTTCACCACACGATTCCCTCCTGAGCCTGCCGGTTACATGCATGTGGGGCACGCAAAACCCCTGTTCATAGAAGACGAGCTGCGCAAGGCGTACAGCGGCAAGCTCATGCTTTATTTCGACGACACCAATCCAGACAAGGAAAGGCAGGAATTTGTAGACGCATTCAAGAAGGATTTCCTTTGGCTTGGCATAAAATTTGATGGAGAATACTATGCAAGCGATAGCATACCGGTGCTTTATGAATACGCGTCAAAGGCGATAAGCGCAGCAAAGGCATACGTATGCTCCTGCAGTCCTGACAGCATAAGCAGCGATAGGGCGGCCGGTAAAGGCTGCATACACAAGGCACAGGATCCCAATACGAACTCCAGGCTGTGGAAGAAGATGCTTGATGGCGATTTTGGCGACAATGAAGCCATCTTGAGGTTCAATGCGGACATGTCTGCAGCCAACACCACGCTGCGTGATCCCACCCTTTTCAGGATAAAGAGGGCTGAGCATTACAGGCAGGCCAGGCGTTTCATCGTGTGGCCCACCTATGACTTCTGCACTCCGATAGTGGACTCGCTCAATGGCGTAACTGATGTCATAAGGAGCAAAGAGTACGAGATGCGCGACGAGCTTTATTTTGCAGTACTGGACTCACTTGGACTTCGCAAACCTCGGATAACAAGCATATCAAGGCTAAAGATAACAAACAACCTTACCGCAAAGAGGAAGATAAGGCAGCTCATACAGGAAGGCAAGGTCGAAGGATGGGACGATCCCAGGCTGGTAACCATAAGCGGGCTGAGGAAGAGGGGCGTTAGGCCAAGTGCCATCAGGGAATTCTCGCTCAGCTCAGGGATGGGCACTTCCGAAAGCGTTGTGGAAATTGGCAAGTTGCTTGGCTGCAACAGGAAGCTTGTGGAGCCGCAGGCGCTTCCACTGCGCTATTCATACAGTCCTGCTCCAGGCTACACCGAGTGCAAGCTTATGTTGATAGGGGACCTGATGAACGGCGAGGAATTCAATGATAACAGCCTGACCCTGCGCACAGTATACGTGGAAGAAAGCGCAAAGCAGCTCAAGGAAGGCAGCATAATAAAGCTAAAGGGCATTGGGCTGTTCAATCTATACGATGCCACTGGCATGGGCTTCTACTCGCTTTAGCTGCGCATTAGCGCGCCAGCTACAGCTTGCCCTGATGCAGGCCTTTAAGAAGTTCCTCCACGCTGCTGGCAATCTCTGCAGAGATGTCTATTACCTGGGCTCCAGCACACGGTATTGTGTTCGTGCCGAATATCCTTGTGACCTTGGCCTTGGCCATCCTCTCGTGAGCCCCTTGGGCCATTACCAGATGTACCGCAGCCGCAGACACTGTCTTCGCTCCCTCTCCATATGCAAAACGAGCTGCAAGGTCTATTGTGCCGCCTGTGCTTATTATATCATCAAATATGACCACATCCTTGCCTTCGAAGTCCCCGCCATGGGTCTTTACTATGCTAACATTGCCTGAGTTATCCCTTTTCTTCTCTATGTATGTATATTCACATCCGATTTCAGAAGCCGCTTTTTTTGCAAGCTCAAGACCCCCTATGTCTGGCGCCATGACTAATGGTTTTTTCAGCTCCGTCTTTACAAGTCCCGTGAGCGAATGCACTGCATTTACCACAGCCACTCCTCCGTCAAAATGCTTCAGCGAGTCTATCTTATGCGGGTTCACTGTGATCAGGTTCTTAACTCCGGCCTTTGCCATCATGTTAAGCACAGTATTAATGCTCACTGCCTCGCCGGCTATGAAGCTCTTGTCCTGCCTGGCATATCCCAGATACGGCACAACGGCAGTTATGGACCGTTCAACCTCCCGGAAATAGTCCGCCATCAGTATGAGCTCGAAGAGATTCCTGTCCTGCGGCGGATAAGTCGACTGAACTATGACCACATCCCCTCCATCATACCCATCGGGCATGCGCACCTTCATCTCTCCGTCTGGGAAGTTTGTCACCGACACCCTACCGAATTTTGCGTTCAGCAGCCTTGCAACTGAGGCGTCAAGACCATTGCTTGCTGACCCTCCAAGAATGAACATGATATGAGATTGTAAGCAAGATTTATTACAGTTGCCATCCTCTATAAGTCAAGTCCGCACCGTTCAGCAACAGATAAAAACCTGTGCTGGCATATAGCAATGATCACTATGGACTTGAGCATGCTTAAATGGACAGGACATGCAAGCTTCCTTCTCAAGCTAAACGCAAAGAACGTCTACATAGATCCTTTCGACATAAGGGGCACCAGGGAGCACGCTGATGTTATACTCATAACGCACCCGCATAGTGACCATCTCAGCGAGGCTGACATAAAACTCATAGCAGATAACCGCACAAAGGTCTTCGTCCCTATGGACAGCGTGGGGAAGATACCTGCAGGAAGCGTTACTGGGGTAGAGCCCAACAAGCACTACTCCCACGAAGGCGTGGAGTTCGACACTGTCCCAGCCTATAACGTGGTAGAGAACAGGGTGCACTACCATCCAAAGGAAAGCGGATGGGTTGGCTATGTGCTTGATATAAACGGCACCAAGATATACCATGCGGGGGATACTGACCTAATCGGCGAGATGTCGAAAATAGTAACAGGTCTTGCGCTCCTGCCAATGGGAGGCACATACGTTATGGATGTGGATGAAGCGATAAAAGCCTCCGCCGCAATCAGGGCAGAGAAGGTGGCCCCCATGCACTACAGGAGGCTCCTTGGCAAAGAAGGCTCTAAGAATGCAGAGGAGAGGTTCCTAAAGGGCGTAAAGAACGGGATCATACTGGACGAGACCGATGAGCCAAGGTACTCATTCTAGCAGTTTCTCAAGCTTCCTGGATGCTTCAAGTATCTCCTGCGGGTCCATCTTGAACACCCTTCTCTCATTCCCATCAAGCCTTGCGGCAAGCTCCCCGCATCTATCTTTGTCTATCCCAAGTCCGCTGTGGGAATCGATTATTGCATTCCTCAAGGTCTTTTTCTTGTGCTGCATGATAAGCCCAATAAGATAAAGCTGGCGGTCAGTTATGCTGGCTCCAAGCGGCTTTATGTATACGACCTCCGAATCGACTTTAGGTATGGGCCTAAAGCTGCCTCTTGACACATGCATTATCCTTGTGACTCTAAAGAGCAGCGATGTAATGACGCTGAGCTTGGAATAGTCTTTGGTGTTTGGTCTGGCGAGCATGTGGTCCACGAACTCCTTTTGCAGGCATAGTACGGCCTGCATGCGCTTTTCTGCAAGCCAGCCTATCACACTGCTGGAGAGATTGTATGGTATGTTGGATATCAAAATATCTGCATTCTCAAGCTCCAATTCCCTATCTGTCGCATCAAGAAAGTCCTTGTTTATTAGTACAAGGTTATCCTCGTGCATCTCGTGCTTAAGTATGGTATAGAGCCTAAGATCCTTCTCCACGGCAATTACCTTCTTGGCATTCTGGCAGAGGAACTGCGTTAGCATCCCGGGGCCAGGCCCAATTTCTATCACTACTTTGCCATGCGCATGCGCCGCCTCTGCGTAAGCTACGCCCTCATTTATCAAAAATACCTGCCCAAGCCTCCTGTTGCTCCTTACATTTCCAGCTGCGTCCATGCCATATCTGTTTTAATATCTTAGCTAAATTAGATATATTGGTATCGTTGGATGCACATGACAAAAAAGTTAAAATTGCAGACCTCTCTTGAGCTGCTTAGCAATTACGGTTTTGCCCTTGCCCTTGCTGCAATAGCAATCGGCGTCCTCTTCTTCCTTTCCAACTCCCCTTCAGGGGTAATACCAAACCAGTGCAATGCATA
>JAJZJQ010000030.1 GCA_021851065.1 Microcaldota archaeon | reverse complement strand
ATGGACATCGCAATGCACTCGCTTATAAACAAAGTCTATTCATATGCCCCGCATCCGGTGCTAGGAGCGTCCATAAGCATGATGAACGCGCTTGGGATGGACAGGTTCCTTGGAAGATATGGGGATATGGACAGGCCAACCGTCATGCTAAAGAGGTTTTTCCTCAGGAGCCTTGCCCTGTGAATCTTCTGCCTGCCTCTTCATCAGCTTTGCGCCCATCTCCTGCCTTACCTCGAGTTCTTTGTTGACCTTGTCAAGCTCGTCCTTGCTCAGCACCCTTGTTAGTATGTATTTTGAGTACTCAGCAGAGATCTGGGATAGCGCAACCATAACGGTATTTAGCTCCCCTGTCTTTATGGAGAACTCTCGCTCAGGCTTTATTATGTCAACGCCTATCGGCGCGAAGTTGAACACGACGTTTATCAGAGCCCCTAGGTCGTTGAACAGCACGGTGACTATGGCGTTTGTGGAGTGCACATCCTTTAGCTTCATTGGCTCGTCTATGCTGCCAGAGCCATATATCACCCCAGGAGCCTTCAGGAGCTTGTTGTTTATCATGTCTACCATAAGGGGCTGGAGATCCTCTGGCTTCTCGCTCTGCATGTCGAAATAGAGCCTTGCCAATATGCCGCCGCGGCGTATGGCCTTGTCTGTCACTTCGTTTACTTCGGAACTTGCCATAACCTCACTTTGTAAGCTTCTCTATTACCGCGCCAAGGTCTAAAAGCTCTTCCGTGCCTTCCTGCATGTCCCTTAACCTCACCCTTGATTCTCCGCGCTCCTTCATGCCGACTATAGCCACATACCGTATTCCCAGCGAGTTTGCATACTCCAGCTGTTTTGATATGCCGCGCGATGTCACGTCTACGTCGGTACGTACACCGCGGCTGCGCAGCTTTGACGCAACTTCGATTGCATATTGGTAATCCTCATCGCCTATGCGCGCAACGAACACCGTGGAATAGGTCTTGCGTGAATGCTTAGGGCCAAGGATGTCGAACACCCTGCTTATGCCTATTGAAGAGCCTACTGCAGGGGCCCCTGCCTTCGAGTACACGCCTACGAGACCGTCGTACCTGCCGCCCGCAACAATAGTAGGCAGACGCTTCCCATCCTCTTCGATAACAGTCTCCCACACAGCGCCGGTGTAATAATCAAGGCCTCTTGCAAGAGCGAAGTCTACCTCCACTTCTCCCTTTAGCCCGTACCTTGAGAGCGCATCAAGCAGGCCAAGAAGCCTTTGTGCCTCGGGCTTGGACTGTGGAGCATCTATGGCAACCTTGTCAAGTTTCTCGGAGTTGGTCATGCTTTGGGTTATAAACGACATTATCTCCTGGGCGGCGTCTGCGTTGATCCCAGCAGCTGATAGCTGCTTTATTGTCTCGGATATGCCAATCTTTGGCATCTTGTCTATGAGCCTTATGACTGCGGCAACACTCTGAGCAGGCACGTTGAATGATTTAAGTATGGCGTTTAGTATGGGCCTGCTGTTTATGAGCAGCGTGTAGCGGGTTATACCAAGGGCCTCTATGGCAGCAAGAGAAGCTGCAATGCACTCGGCATCGCTTGATACCGAGCTGCTGCCGACTATGTCTATGTCAGCCTGCATGAACTCTCGCGAGCGCATGCGCTGGGGCTCATCCCTTCGCCACACCCTGTCGATCTGGTACCTTTTGAATGGTAGAGCAATATCCTTGTTCATGGCCATATAGCGCGCCAGCGGCACAGTCAGATCGAACCTTAGCGCAGCATCATTGCCGCTTAGTACGTAGAGTTCCTTGTCCTGATCCGCCCCGTATGCCTTTGCGTTGAGCACCTGCGTGAGCTCGAGCGCAGGAGTTATTATTGGAGAGAAGCCGAACCTTGCGAAAACCTCCTCGATTACAGAGGTTATCTCCTTCAATGCGATTGCGTCTGAAGGCCCGAAGTCCCGGGTTCCCCTTGGGATATCTACTATGGAACCTGCGGGAGTCTTTATGGCCATCTTATCAGAGATTCTTGTCCAGCCATTTCTTGAACGATTCCTTTGGGATGGCGCCCACTGACATGGCCTTTACCTCCCCTTTCTCGAACAGAAGAACGGTGGGTATGCTCATTATGTTGTACCTGGCTGCTATGTCGGAGTTCTCGTCGGTGTTTAGCTTGCCGAATTTCACCTTGCCTTCGTACTGTTTTGAGACATCGTCTATTATAGGCGAGAATATCCTGCATGGACCGCACCACTCGGCCCAGTAGTCGACCACAACAGGCTTATCCGATTTTACCACTTCGCTCTCGAAATTCTTGCTTGTGAATTCTATCATGCATATCACTGGTTGCTTATAGGTTTAGCATATAGTTAACGCATCGAAGGATTATAAACGTTTTGCAGTTGTCCTGACGGATTGCATGCTCCTTAGCTTCATTGTTATTATTAGCACAGTAAGCACGCCAAGGATAATGAACCCGGCCCACAGTTCCGGCTGCGCGAAATCAGTGATTATGAACATTGCGCCAAGCGACAGGTTTATGAACGCAGAAAGCGGCGGTATTGCAGGCAGCGCAGTCTTGTATTTCTTTAGCAGGTACATAGTGTACAGCATGCCGCACGCTGCGCCTATTGCGACCATCATCCCAGCGAAGTAACTTAAGAAGCTTACAGATGCGCTTACTGCAACCATTAGAGGTATGGCAAGATCTCCGCTGCCCAGTTGCACCTGGGATATGACAGGCATGACCTTATCCTGTATAAGGCCCTTTATCACAGGATCTTTTATCTTCTGCTTCCTAAGATCCCTGCCGAGCTCCCTTGCGTCCTTTCTGGCAAGGTACCTGCTTGGTATTGCTTCGATCTCAGAAGACCCCACCAGCAGCGCAAGGTTCATAGAAGATGCATGTTGCGCAAGAACCTGCATGTGCTTTGTGACGAACACTGCTATGTAGTCGTATACAACCATGAGCAGCATGAATGCGTATGCGAACGCAAAGCCATCCAGGCCTATTATGATGCCTACACCCATGCTAGAGGTTATGGCAAGTATGTTCCTGAGCCTTGATGTCCTGTTCTTTATTGCTATAAGCGCTATCGCTACAAGGCCTGATACTGCGGCGATGTAGTAAAGGTTCGCTGCCGGCAAGGCGGTTGTGATTATTATGAACAAAAGCAGGGAAGTTGACAGCAGCACAACGAATGCCTCAAGAAGCATGAATAGTGTCCTGCTCTTCAGGAACCTGAACATGAGCAGGATCACAACTGCTCCGGCTACTATGTATATAAGATAGTAAAACGCGTCTGCCACGGAGTTGCCAGCAGAGACCTGCATCCCCACGTATGCCTGCAGTGGGCCAAGAGCATAGATGGCGACTAGAAGCCCGCCGAACTGAACTATGAGGAACATTGATAGTATGCTTACAAGCTGCCTTGCTTCAATCATCCGTTCCAGTGGAAACACCGCTCGCCAAATGGCTGCTTATTCCTCTTCTCTCCTAACTATCTTAAGTATTCCTCCCTTCGGGGAGAAGATGTCTCCGCTCCTCTCAAGCTCATTTATGTAGCGCGTGGTCGTGTTGCGGTCTATGCCCTGCTTCTCAGCCTCCTCGAGGACTTTTATTATCTGCGCCCCGCTGCCTTCCTTGTCGAGCTCCTTGATTATGCCTATTATCGAATTCATCTTGTTGACCTTCTCCTTTGGCAGCCCGGTCACCAGGATGTCTATGTCCCTCCTTCCAGTGCTGTCCACGGCAAGCGTCTTGAACATGTACTCGAAGAGCGCGATGGCAAGCTCTGCGTCCCTTTCCTCTATCCTGTCGGACAGGCGCGACTTGGCGCTGGCCTCGGTCATGCGCACAAGGCCCTCTATCTGCCTTGGCGTTATTGGAGTTGCACCCTGCTTTATCCCCATCCTCCTTAGTCCTATGTAGTATTCCTCTATCTTCTTGCTTGCCTCTGGAGTAAGCCTGGGCTTCACGTTCTTCTTTGCGTATGCTATGTACTTTCTTAATATGTCGGCTTCGAGTGGCGGTGCCTGGACCTGCTCATAGTCTGTTGCCCCCACTACCTGAGCGCCTGCGGCCTCGTGCTGGGCCATTATGTGCCTTGCTATCTTTGTGTCCTGCTCCTCGTCAAGGATGTCAGGTATTGGGAAGATTAAGTCGAACCTTGACAGCAGGGCAGGGGATATGTCGAATTGCTCGGCGGGGTATGCATTCTTGTCGAACCTGCCAAACTTCGGGTTTGCAGCTGCAAGAACTGAAGTCTTTGCAGTGAACTTGGCCACTATGCCGGCCTTTGCAACGCTTATCGTCTGGGACTCCAGAGCCTCGAGGAGGGAGGACTTGTCTTCCTCGCCTATCTTGTCGAATTCGTCGATGGAGACCTCTCCCCCAGACCCCAGCACAAGAGCTCCTGCGCGCAAAGTCCAGCCGCCCTCGGAGAATTCGTCCCTCTCTGCAGCTGCAGTCAGCCCTGCAGAGGTAGTGGATTTCCCGCTCACGTATATGCCCTTTGGCACTATGCTTGTGACCGCCTGCAGCAGCCTTGTCTTTGCGCTTCCTGGATCGCCTATTAGCATTATGTGTATATCGTTTCTTATCGCGCCGCCGTCTATCAGCTTCTTGTCTGGAGTTCCGCCAAACAGCTGCAGCGCAAGAGATTTCTTGATCTCGTCGTGGCCGTATATGGATGCCGCTATAGACCTGGATATCTTTTCAAATATGGCAGGATCCTTTGCCATCTCCCTTATGGTGCGCTCCTCGTCTGCGCTTATCTCAAGCTCGGCGAATTCCTTCTGCTTGGGCTTTAGCGACACTGCCTCGAAATATGGAGTGAAAAGCACTTTGTCCTCCTTGCCCCTGAAGTTCCTGCGCGGCCTTATCCGCAGCACACCAGTTATGTCAACCCTGTCGCCGGGTATGATTGTATTTACAAGGTCATCGTCAAGTATGACCTCAAGATGCCAGGTAGGCGTGCTGCCCCTTAGCCTCTCAAGCGGATCCTGTACGGCAAGGCGCTGCATGTTGACGAATTTGGATTCGCTGTTGATCTGCTTGAGCGACCTGCGCTTGCACTGGCTGCATATGTCCTGCACCTCCTCCCTGTCAATAGTCATCTCCATTGTAGTGCCGCAGAAGGAACACTTGAACTTCGCTACGCGCACTTTTGGTATGATCTCAGAGCGTTTCACGACAAGGGAGTCAAGCACAAGCATCCTGCCTATGTGGTCGGATCCTACATCCTGTATGAGCGGCATGTTTGCATCGTACCCGAAGAAGCGGGCGTACGTAGGCTGCGTTACATTCGGATTGGGATTTAAAGTGGAAAGGGCCTTGTTTGCTATGGGAAGGAAGCCGTCTGGATTGATGCTTAGATTCTCGGCCAGGTCCACATCGAACTTTTCCAGGTCCTTCATGTCTATCAGCACGCTTCTGCGCTTTGGGTAGCTTATGTACATCTCGTTTATCTGGGTCGTGTAGTAGGAGTTGAAGAAGTCTGTGAATTTGTCTTCTATTTCTGCAGAAGCAACTGCGTCGAAAGATGCTGAATCCATGGTTATCACTATCCTATCTGTCCTGCCCTATAAACACCCAGCGCATGTTATAAAAACTGTCCCGAAATAATAGAATAGTGGAAGTAAGACGCATGCGTGATTGATTGCCTAAATTTTATATTACGACATCCATACCGTACGTTAACGCGCGCCCTCACGTCGGGCATGCTCTCGAATTTGTGCAGACGGACGTGATAGCCAGGTACAGGAAAGCCAAAGGTTACTCTGTGAGCCTTACAACCGGTTCAGACGAGAACAGCCTCACCAATGTCCTTGCTGCAGAGAAGCTTGGCATTGGGGTCAGGGAACTGTGTGATGCAAATTCCCTTCTATTCAGGTCTATGGCGGACAGAATAGGCTTGTCTTACGATGCATTCGTCAGGACTTCGGCAGACAAAGACCATGCTGCAGTGGCTGAGGCGATATGGGGCAGGTGCAGCAAGAGCGGGGACATATACAGGAAGAAATACAAAGGGCTGTACTGCGTGAGGTGCGAGTTGTATTACACTGAGAGCGAGCTTGTAGCAGGCCTATGCCCGGAGCACAAGGTAAAACCAGAGGTCGTGGAGGAGGAGAACTATTTCTTCAGGCTGTCAAGGTATCAGGATAGGATACTTGAACTGGTAGAAAAAGGGACCGTGAGGATTACTCCGGATGGCAGGAAGAATGAGGTACTGAGCTTTGTAAAATCCGGACTTGAGGATTTCAGCATATCCAGGTCGGTCAAAAGAGCACATGGATGGGGCATACCGGTACCAGGAGATCCATCCCAGATAATCTATGTGTGGTTTGATGCGCTAGGCACATATCTGACTGGAGCAGGCATGCCCTCTGACATGAAGAGATTCGGCAAGCTGTGGCCTGCGGATGTGCATGTGATAGGCAAAGGCATAGCCAGATTCCACGCAGTATACTGGCTTGCTATGCTGATTTCTGCAGGTCTTGAGCTTCCTCGTGAGATATTCATACACGGCTACGTTACGATTGAAGGGCAGAAGATGAGCAAATCAATAGGGAATGTAGTTGACCCGATAGACATGATAGAAAAGTATGGGGCGGACCCGCTCAGGTATTATCTGATAAAGAACGTGTCGACTTTCGAGGACGGCGATTTTTCCGAGAAGGCGCTCAGGGAAGCGATAAACAGCGAGCTGGTAGGCAACCTGGGGAATTTTGTGAACAGGACCCTCACCTTCATAAGCAGCAAGCTGGACGGCAAAATAGAGGAACAGGAACTTGGGGAGGGTGCGCTTGCAATGAAAAACGTAGCAGGACTTGTCGACGATGTAGATGCCCTGCTTGCGGATGGGCAGCTCAACGCCGCTCTGCTCAAGGTGATGGAGATATCAGGCATGGGGAACAAGTATTTTCAGGACAGCGAGCCCTGGAAACTGGTAAAGGAAGGAGACGGACCTGCAGCCAGGGAAGTTCTGTTTGTATGTGCGAACATATGCAGGATCCTTGGAATAGTGGCATGGCCCTTCATGCCTGCAGCCTCGGAAAAACTGCTTGGGTATGTTGGGTGCGGTACACATAATTTCGCCCAGGCAAGGAAACTTGTAAAGAAGTTTGCTGTTGTAAGGCCGCAGATACTGTTCAGCAAGGTTGAATAGTTTAGCTCCTCTCCCCAAGCCGATCATTTATCCAGGCAAGATCCTCGATTATTGTACGGCCCACGTAGATGTTGCGTTTCAGGGAGACCAGAGCAGCTGCGAGTCTTTTTGCTTCTTTTTCTGTAAGGAAGATGGCTGCTGCATTGGAGGATAGTTGTATTTTTATAGAATCCAGAGATGTAGTGTCAGCAAAAGGATTGCGTTCAAGGGAAGCCAGCGCAGCCAAGGATCTTTTAGAGCCGTTTTGAGTTGAGAGGGGCAGGCGGATCGTCTTGCCTGTGTTTCTGCCTGCACCTTGCGCCGCAATCATAAAACTGCACTCCAGCTTGCAATGTGCAGCCGTGGTTAATAAAATGCACGCTTCCGCTAATTTTTAACATTTTTATACATTGCGGCATATGTAATTGCGTGATGAACGAGAACTGTCTGATTTTGTGATGACGATCTTGAGTGCTGAATATGGCAAAGATATCAAGAAGTTCTGTTAGGAAGTTTGTAAGGGAGCATTTTGGCGTGAATATAACCGATGGAGGCGCGGATGAGATCGCCGGAATACTCGAAGGCGAGGCAAGCCGCATATCCAGTTTCGCTGTAGGCAACGCAAGGAAGGACAGCAGGGAGAAGGTAACCAAGAAGGACATAATAGACTACGTAATAAAAGGGCAGGAGTGAATTGATGCCTTTAGTCTTGTACAGGAGCAGTGATGGGCGGGTGGCCACAGAAGAATACATGAAATACGGCAAGAAAGTGTTCTGCCTTGCTGAGAAAACGCCAAGCGGGGTGCTGCTTACGGAATTCGACCACTCAAAGCAGGTTATAAGCCAGGAATACAGCAAGGCAGAGGATGCTGTCGAAGCCATAAAGACCTATCTTAAAGTAAGCCAGGTTGAAGTACGCAATGTAGGCACTTATGGAATGATAGAGGCGAAATCCGAATGCACCGGATGCGGAGCTGTAGGTCTTGTACGGGAGCTCGATGCCGCAAGCCCAGCAAGGATAGAGAAAGTGCCCGTAATCCCAATATTCTTGTGCAAGAAGTGCGGCAGAAAGCATTATTCGCTCACTGACATGTATTTGAAGTCGTTGGTGAAAGGCAACAGGAATCTGTTTGACGACAAAGAGCTAGGAGAGATAGATGCTGATGTTGATGCATCTGTGGCTTCTATGCAAGAGTACATCTTAAGAATTTTTGCTTCCAAGAAAATAAGCAGGATGAAATAGCTGGTTCGATGGATGTAAGCATATCTGAACTGTACGAAAAGGACATATTAACACTTGGTGGCAGGCTGCTCGGGCAGGTAAAAGGAGTGATGCTGAACATGGAAGAGGGAAGGATTTCCCATCTTCTGCTCAACAGGATGGATAACCTTGCAAGAAGCAGCAATCTCAGGGAAGATTTCATAAAGCACAGCATATCATACAAGCGCGTGAAGAAGGTTTCTGATAAGACCATAGTAGTAAGCGAACAGGAATGACCGGGCAGGTCTAGTCCTTTGGCATGTGAATCTCATCGCTTGATACATAGCGTCATGGAGGAGTGTACGACGTCCACCAGTTGCTGACATAGGATGGACTGCCCTGCCAGTTGGCATTTATGCTCCCATCTGAGGAGTAGTCGTTTGCGTTGCCGTTGAGGGGCCACCAGCCTATAAGGTTCTGCAGGTCTATTGGAGATCCGCCTATGCCCTCCTGGTATAGGGCAGTAACACCATTGTATGACAGCATAGTGTCATATGCCTGCAAGTTTGACATGTATCCGTAGAAGAGGCCAAAAGACTGCGAGGTGCCTATGCCTATGCCGGTTGGAGAACCAATGACTGCGGAACCCAGAGGAAGAGAGGCCGAGCATGGGGACTGAGCTGTGCATGGTTCAAGCTGCCCGTTTGGCCCACCGGTATATATGGTGATGGTTTGCCCATTGTATTCCAGAGCGTAGAAGTTCATTGTGTATCTATGCGTGTATTGCTCTGCGCACTGCCCCAGGGGCTGCAGGAAGGTGCTGCCACTGAATGCAACACCGGGATCCTCAGGTATAGTGGGCTCCCCCAGGCAGGCAAAGCTTGGGATATCCTCATAAAGAGATGGATAGTATGTGCCTTTAGTAGTATATGAAAGAAATGCCGACCCACCAGTGCTCATTGGCTCTGCCCATACGGTAAGGGTTATGGCGTTCTGTCCTGCAGAGGCTATATCTGATGAGTAGTTTATGTTGGCGACTGTCAGATAGGAGCCGTGAAGATAAGTTACAAACTGCGGTATGTAGTCATTGCATGTGCCTACTAGCGACATGCCTGCAATGGTTCCCGGGCCTCCTGGCCTGGACACGCGGCAGGAGCCGGGCTGTGCATGGGGTGCCCAGTTTAGCGGGTCGAACACCCCAAGATAATAGAATGAGACCAGGATAATCACTATTATGATGAGATACCAGCCATATGTAGTGAGGTACTCAAGGGCTGCCTGCGATTTCATGGTTGCTATTTGGCATTGAGTAATAAATAACTTGGCAGGATCTGTAGCCTGGCACGAACAGGCGGATTGGCCGTAACAGACACGCAGAATCAGCCATTGTGCTGTGCCTGGGATGATGGCTATGGATTTGTAAGGCTGTATCCATTTGTCCATGATTCGGTGTAAGACATCTGGGAAGGGTTTGGAATTTGCTGGCTGTTGCCATTGCCTGAATAGTCGTTTGCATTGCCGTTGAGGGGCCACCAGCCTATAAGGTTCTGCAGGTCTATAGGGGCCCC
>JAJZJQ010000029.1 GCA_021851065.1 Microcaldota archaeon | reverse complement strand
TTCCTTGAAGTATATCCCTCATTTCATCCTTAGATACGATGAGATAATCGTACCAGGGAGTAGCATACTGCATGAACCTAACTCTCATGTGCAGCTGCCCCGACATTCTTCCACGCTTCCTGTTCCATGCGTGGTATCTAAAATGCACTGGATTATCTGTAAGGTATGGATCTCTGGTCTCAGCTGTTATCAATGCATTTTTCGATGTCACCCCATAGAACGTTCTGGGCAGAGGCTTTGCTTCTCTCCTACCGCCGAGGAGCCTGAAATTGTTCCCAAACGGGACTGGCCTTGGCGCGCACAGTGTAATACATGGGATCAGAAATCCGCCATATGGCCATAAGGCGCCTGCTGAGAGGTACATTCACAACAATATTGCCAGTCTTTATTCCAAGGACTGGGACAGGCCAAGCACTTCAGTAAATTTGTCATTTGCTCATTTGCAGGGACTGGGAGTTACTTCGTAAGCGTAGGCAGGGATGGCTCCTTCGCCGGCCCGATGTAGGAATATCCGCATTTCAGTCCAGATTCGCTTGTTCCCCATCCTGAAGCCGTACATCAACCGCTGAACCATGCCGCTCAAAACGTATTGCTATTCATAGACGAGGCAAAAGCAGGATTGTTCCGCCGCTTGCTATGTAAGATATAAAAGGCTGACTTACCCAGATGTCAGATATGCCAGCCAAGGGAGGGATTGGAGTTCTCATAGCCACTGCAGTCGGCCTTGGAGCCATAATAGGCGCAGGGATATTCGTACTTAGCGGGACTGCAATTGCAATAGCAGGGCCATATGCCCTGATAGCTTTTGTGATAGTTGGAGTGGTTGCGCTGCTGGTCGCTGCGCAGCTCGCCGAGCTTGGCTCCATAATGCCATATGTGAAAGGCGCCTCGTATTCATATGTGCACCAGGCATTTGGCAGCGAGCTCGGATTCATAACAGGCATACTCCTTTATTTCATGTATGCCAGCGCGATATCGGTGGTTGCTCTGGGTTTTGGCAGCTATGCTGCAAACATAGTGGGGCTTCCTGAGAGCTATGGGATCTACTTTGCCATAGTTGCAATAGCCGGGCTTGCTGTTGTAAATCTGATCGGGATAAAGAGCGCTACCAGGACAGACTCTGTGCTCGTAGCTGTGAAAGTGGCAATACTAGTTATATTCATCGTGTTTGCGCTGTGGCTTGCATCAAGCAACGGAATAGACCTCAAATCCTCCTTTGCCTCACTGCCGTCGCAGCGCGGACTTGGGCCCATCTTCGCAGCAAGCGTAGTGATACTTTTCGCATACTCGGGATTCCAGGTCATAAGCACATTCTTTTCGAAGATAAGCGGCGGCACCAGCGCCGGAGCCAAGGCCCTTTTGCTTGCAGTGGGAATAAGCATGACCCTCTACATATTGATAGCGATTGCAATGGTCCTTCTTGTGCCTGCTTCCAAGTACACAGTAAATGCAGATCCACTGGCATTCGCGCTGCAGCATGCCGGGGCGCCATCATACATATTCGAGCTTGTTGACGTGGGCGCGCTTATAGCTACCGCATCCGCAACGCTTGCCATGATGCTCAGCGCTTCGCGCATAATGTACCAGATGAGTGCCGATGGGCTGCTGCCCATGGTATTTAGAAGCTACAACAAGAGAAGGGATGTTGCAGGCAACGCCGTGATAGTCTCTTCGGTAATAGCTGTGGCCATGCTGTTTGCGGGAAACATCTACACCATAACTGCAATAAGCAACTTCGGGCTGCTGTTTGCATACCTTATGTCAGCCCTGGCAGTGCTGCATTTTAGGAGGATAAGAAAGACGGGCAACTTCAGAACGCCATTCTACCCCTATCTTAGCATAATCACGATAATAGCCATACTTCTCTTCATATATGGAATGCCGCAGGAGGCACTGCAGATAGGCGTATTCATAATACTGCTGTGCATTGTGGTGTATTATTCGCTTAGGGAACTGAGGGAGAAGAAGGTCGTCAAGACAAGGCTGTTCAAGTGATGCTGACACAGGGATTATGACATGAAAACGGTTGCGGTGATAGGCAGCGCGAAGGGGTTCGATGAGTCCGTGCCGATTGCGAGGGAGCTGGGCAGTGCACTTGCCTCGAATGGATTTGCCGTGCTTACAGGGGCTGGGGAAGGGTTGCCGCTTGCCGCAGCTGCTGCGGCAAAGGCTGCAGGCGCGCTGGTTATAGGCGTGTCCCCAGAGCATAGCCTCGACTCGCATCGCAGGGAGTATGCAGGCCAGGCCGATGTGTTTGATGCCATTATATGCACAGGATTCGGTAGGCCAGGAAGGAATGTGGTCTTGGTAAGGAGCGCGGATGCCATCATAATGGTAGGCGGGAGAACAGGCACGCTCAACGAATTCACAATCGCGTTTGAGGAAGGCAAACCCATAGGCGTGCTTGAGGGCAGCGGCGGAGCAAGCGATATGGTGCGCAGCGTAGCAGAGCTTGGCAGGGGCAAGGGAAGCGCAAGGATAGTGTATTCCGAAAACCCTGCCGAACTGGTTGCCATGATACAGAAGCTGCTGCAATAGGTGCAGATTTGGTGCAGGAATAATGCTTGATGCAACGATATTTGACAGATTCGCGATGGGCTTCTCCCTTGGAGTGCACATACTTCTTGTCATGTTCGGCATGACCCTGCCAGTGATCATATTGCTGGCTGACTTCATGTGGCTCAGGAAAAAAGATATGATCTACAGGACGCTCTCGGAAAGGCTTACTGCCGTTTTCGCCATCTCTTTGGAGTGGGCACTGCGTCAGGAATGCTTGTGGCCATAAACCTGCTGGTCCTGTGGCCAAAGTTCATGCAGCTGGTGGGCCAAGTGGCTATAAGCAGCGTGAACATAGAAGTTCTTGTATTCTTCGCAGAAGCCATCTTTCTCACTGCATACCTGTTCTATAGAGATGCATTCGCAAACAGGAATGTGCGCCTAGTCCTCATGCTTTTTGTTTCAGTGGCAGCTGCCATGTCCGGAGTGCTCATAACTACGCTGAACTCATTCATGAACACGCCAGTAGGCTTCAACATACCTGCTTACCTTAACAACGGCACCGTCACTGACGTGACCCCATTTGCTGTGCTAAGTGCCCCTGCAGCAGGCATATCCGTGCTCCTTGTTGTGGGGGCCGCAGTATTGCTTTACGGGCAGAGGAAATCAGAGGCAATGAAGCAGTACAGGTACTAAAGCTACCTGAACCCTATCCACAGCAGTACCATCCCGGCGAATTCTGCGAAATACAGGAATTCTGGTAGCGCCGCTATGTAGAGTGTGCCGAACACAGCTACGACTATAACTCCGGCTATGATGCTGAGGAGTTTTCTGCTATGCCCGTATAGATAGCCCTTTAGCGCAACGGCTACTATCACTATGGACGCCGCGAATGTAGCCACTGATGACCATAAGGCTACATTTATGGCTAGAGGCGCGGCCACAACGTAATTCACTATTAGGTACGGCTGGTTTGCCGTGGCTATGTAGAAGAGGGCTATAAGCGATACTGCTGTGGCGAATGCGTAGTACGCCTTCCTGTAGCCGGCGTTCTTGACCAGCTGGATAGAGCCAAGGGCGAGCAGCTCCACCAGCAGGATCACCAGAAACAGGTACATATCTGCCAGAAGGGTTGAGTAGATGTTTATTGCAAACATCGCCTCCAGCAGGGTGGTAAACCCAAAGAGCCATATCCCAGCGCCCCAGAACATGTAGCTGTACATCTTTCTGTCCTTGGCGTATCTTTCCACAAGGCCCTTGGACAACAGGAATGTTGATGTTGATATGACTATGGTGGTTATGAACACCGACAGCTGCAGGTAATTGACCATCCAACCATGACACCAATCACCATGCATTTATTTATAGATACGCCCATTGCCATGCTTAGACTAAGCAATAAAAGCATTATCATCTAATCCCTACTCAGTTTTGCGCGATGTGCTGATGGATATGGCTGGATTTAGAAAGGTGCTTTCATTCTGGGATGTTTTCTGGCTTGGCATTGGAGGGATGGTGGGTGTTGCCATACTCACGTTCCCCTCAGAGACATTTGCTCTCGCCGGCCCCTCAAGCATAATCTCCTGGGTGCTGGCAGGAGTGTTCTCGATACTCATGGCAGTTGTATATGCAGAGATGACTACGGCGTTCCCTAAATCTGGCGCGCTTGTTGTGTTCCCTTATGTTGCATTCGGGAAAGGCAGGCTCGCGCGCTACCTCGCATTCCTTGAGGGGATAGGATTCTACATAGGCACGCTGTTTGGAATCGTCGTGTCTGCGATAATACTGGGCAATTACATCTCGCCGTGGTTCTCCAGCGGGATAGGCCTTATAGTTGCTGCGGAGGCATCACTGCTCCTTGTAGGAATAGTGAACATCTTCGGTGCCAGGGTTACCAGCGAGGCTAACAAGATGATGAGCATCATATTCACTGCTCTTTTCGGCATCATAATAGCGCTGGGCATCTGGTACGGCAAACTCTCAAACCTTGTTCCGTTCATTTCAGGTTCAAGCGGAGCGCTGGGCATAGTCTACTCAATACCCATAGCAATACTCGCATACGGTTCGTGGATAGCCATAATGGCAATGCCTGAAGAGATAAAGCATGTGAAAGACATGCCAAAGGCCCTTCTTTACTCCATAGGAGGAGCAACGCTTGTGTACGCCCTACTTGTACTAGTCACTTACCTGAACCTCACAGCGCCGCAGCTTACAAGTCAGAGCGCATATTACTACCCTGTGCTTGCGCTTGTGGCAGCCTTCCACAGCCCTGCAATGCTGCTTCTGTTCAGGATAGCGGCAATACTCTCTATAGTGGCAGTTATGCTGGTTATGGTGATGGGCAATGCCAGGATAACATATGCAATGAGCAGGCTGGATTTTTTGCCAAAGAGCATGGTAGAGCTGTCAAGTCATTCCATACCATTCTATGCCACAGTTGCGGCCTTCCTCATACCCATGGCGCTTTCTGTGTTCCCCTCGTATTATTACCAGTATGTAGTGATAGGCGCAATAATAGGCACAGGGGTGCCGCGGGTGATAGACCTTGCAGCATACCTGAAGATAAGGAAGCGCAGCGACTACAAGCCTACATTCAGGGTCAGGTATGGGTTTGCAATAGCGCTAGTGGCTCTTGTAGGCCTTGCGATATCTGAAATAGGCATAAGTGCAAGCGACACGCTGTGGTCGGTAGTTACGTTCATAGTGATAACCGGCGCATTCTTGCTTGTAGAGCTGCGGCGCAAGAAGGGATAGGGGGTAAGACCGAACGCTATAACAGGGTTTTAAATAAAGCTGCTGCCAATTGAACTTGTTGATAACCATGGCAAGCGCAATTGCATATGTAGCGGCAGTGGTGCTGATACTGATAATAATCGGAGCCGTGATATGGCTCGCCCCAAGCGGCCCTAGGACCGCAAGTACATCATCAGTACAGCCAAGTTCAGGCAAGACTACTGCGCAGAGCAGTTCATCCGCGACATCTACAGCATCACAGACAGGCACGGCAAGCTATGCAACAGTGCCAGTTGGGATGACTGATCCGCCATCTGTACCGGCAGGCACGCAGGCAGTACTTATTACGTATTCTAACGTACAGATACAGACTACTGGAAGTAACGGGACGAGCGGATGGGTAGATGCATCAGGAAGCGGCACAGTGAATGCTCTTGCAGTGGTAAATGCAAGCAAGACCCTGGCCACGGCAAAGGTTGCCGTCAACTCTACAATAGATGCAGTAAGGATGAGTGTAACTTCTGTGAAGGTTGTGGTCAATGGAACGACTTACACAGCTACGGCCCCAAGCACGGTTACTGCATCAGTCAGCAATAGCTCTGCGGTAAAGCCAGATTCTGCAGTGCTGGTTGACCTTGCAACTGAGGTCACTGCAAACGCAAGCTCCAGCAGCAATGCCACATCTCATACGTACGTGTACAGCGCATACGCCGCAAAGGCAGCGCTTACAACCAATGCAACAGTCTCGGTTAGCGTCGGAGCGGTAGTAGACATTAGCGCAGCTGTGAAGGGCGCACTTGGCCTTAACCTTGGCAGCGCAAACACCGCTAGCAGCAGTTCAACATCAGGCTATGTAAATGTGCCGGTCGGGCTTACTGACCCGCCTTCTGTTCCGGCAGGAACGCAGGCAGTGATAATATCGTACTCGAATGTCCAGGTGCAGACCTCCGCAGGCAATGGCATGTGGATTAACGCTACTGGAAGCGGCACGGTGAATGCCCTTGCAGTGGTAAACGCAAGCCAGACAATTGCAGATGCAAAGGTTGCAGCAAACACTACAGTTGATGCAGTCAGGATGGATGTTGACTATGTCAAGGTTATTGTAAAGGGAACCGCATACAATGCAACGGCTCCAGACAATATAACCGCAGACATAGCATCCAACTCTTCGGTCAAGGCAAACTCTGCAGTGCTAGTTGACATTGCGTCAAATGTCGCTGCCGCAATGCCAATTGGCAGCGGGAATGCAGGAACAGCTGCGTACAGGTATAGCGACTCTTCCACGAATGCGATGCTCACTACAAATGCATCTGTGTCGGCTAGCGTTGGATCCGTAGCGAGCCTTGGCGCTGGACTTAAGAGCAGCCTTGGGATTGGGATCTGAGCTGGGATGGGCGATAATAGGGCTGCGCGCGGCAGGGAACCGGTTTACAGCTGCACAGCAACTTCCACTTCGTCGCCATCCTTGAGAGCAAGCTCATCCCTTAGACCCTCGTTGGCTATGACCTCAAACGTATCGGTATGCGAAGTGCGCTCTGGCATTACAATGGCGCACTCAATGCCGCGAATGCGCGCATCGAAGGCCTTGACGCCGCCAAAGGTCTTTCCGCCCGAATCAAAACCCTTGATGGCTATGCCAGGTGTGGACTTGAGCCTTGCAAGATCTCCTGCAGAGGATTCGCTGGCCCTCAGGTTCAGGGTGCCGGGATACGGATCCATGCCAAGCGCCTCTACGAACTGCTTCCTGTACTCTGGAATGGACATGAATTTCCTTCCCTCCCCAAGGCCTGAGGACACCGTGCCTTTCAATACAATGCTGGCAGTCATGCACAATATCTTGCATTCAGTCATTAATATATCTTGAGCCTTTTACCATGGATGCGGCTGCGGCAATAAAAGCTATGAAGGCGCTGAAGTACATGACAAGCCTTAATCCGGACTGGAATGGGGCTGAGATCAGGTTAGGGAAGAACGAAAGCCCGATTATTTGCTGCTGCTTTTGCTGCGGCAGCGATGCGAGCGTGTTTGCCGGGATAAGTGTTTTCATCGGGTTGCTGCCCAGCAGAGCTGCAAAAAGCGCAGTCGAGGTTGGAAGCTCGGAGATGTTTTTTGCAACGTGCGCTGAGACATTCTGTGCAACAAGACCGTTGTAGATTGCACTAGGGAGCTGCGCAGCTATACCCGCAGTAAGGAGCGTGAAGAAGATCACTATGCTGAACATGTTTGACAGGTTTAGGAATGTTACTCTCATGCCAGAAGCTACCCCTCTGCGCTCTGGAGGCACTGAATTCATTATAGAAGTGGCATTAGGTGAACTGAACATGCCCTGTCCTGCCCCAAGAAGGAAGATTATCGGTGCGAATGCATAGTAATTGAAGTTGGTGGGAAGCAGGGCCATGAGCATGAACCCTCCGCAGTTTATTAGCATGCCGGTTGTCTTAAAAACCCTGGTACCGAACTTGTCTGATAGAAAACCAGATATTGGGCCCGTGAGGAGGAATCCTATCGTGAGCGGCAGCATTGCTATTGCCGCATGCAAAGGCGCCTGCTCAAATGAGATGCCGTGCAGTGGAAGCCATATCCCCTGCAGCCATATTATTATGAGGAACTGCATTCCTCCACGTGCTATTCCTGCAAGGAACTGGCTCATGTTGCCTGCTGCAAAGGCGCGGATCCTGAAAAGCCCAAGGCTGAACATCGGATGTTCTGCGTGCATCTCAAGGTATGCGAACACGGCCATGAACAGCGCACCTGCAATCACAAACAGGTACGCATAACTTGTGCCGCTTGATGGTATTATCAGGTACGTCAGACCTATCAACACCAGAAGCACTCCGGCTGCGAACGTGATGTTGCCAATCAAGTCGAATTTTCTTGTGGGATCTAGCGTTGCTATCTCATGCAGCCCCAGATATGCCCATACCGTACCAACTATGCCAACAGGCACGCTCACAAGGAATATTAGATGCCAGTCTATTGCCGACAGTATTCCGCCTATGATGAGCCCGATAAGGCTTCCGCCTACCACGGCTATCTGGTTTATCCCTATCGCCTTGCCTCTCTCCTCCTTTGGAAATGCGTCGGTTAGTATTGCTGCGCTGTTGGCCATCAGAAACGATCCGCCTATACCCTGCAATATCCTGAGTATTATGAGTGACATGGCCCCTGCAGTTCCGCTTACGTACAGCGAGGATACATACAGCATGGTAGAGGCTATGGCGAATATGAGAAATCCGAAATTGTATATGCGCACCCTGCCGAACATGTCTGAAAGCCTGCCTATGGTAAGCAGGAATATGGAACTGGATATGGTATAGCCCATTAGCAGCCATAGGAGCAGGTCCGAGTTACCTGCACCAAGCGCGTTTATCCCAAGCCCGTTGAATATTGCCGGCAGCGATATCAGCAGTATGGAGGTGTCTATGCCGGCCATGAGGCCTCCAAGAGTGGTGTTTGATAGAGCCATCCATTTGTAATATATGCCCAGCCTCGATTCCCTCCTTTCAGTCTGGGTATCGTATTTCGACCGTTGGCTTGCCATATAGGTACAATAATAAAGAAGGCGGATAGGTATAAAAATGGTTTGTTGCAGGCTGGCTTGTGACTTCATCCAGCGACTAGACCAGTTGCATTGCCGTGGATTTGCAGGGCATGCAGTCGGCCCCAAAAGCCGGTTGGCGTTCCTTGTTGGAACATATTGGCAGCTCTTCCCTGCGGCGTAACTTTTTATTCAGTTTGAGAGAAAGCCCGTTTAACTGGATGCATATCTTGAGGCAGAGATGGGCAAAGTCAAAGGACAGGGACATAAACGCATCAATAAACATACCCAACACAGCTACCCTCGGACAGACGGGAAGTCACGCTCAGGGAGAGGCCGTAAGACCCCAACAGGAGGCGACTCTCGAAGAACTGAGAACCGATAAAACACATCCTTTGCGGGATGCAGTGATTGCATGAATGCAGAGCAAGCCCACACCGTTTACGGGAGGGAGGATGTCACGGATAAACCAGGATATGCAATGAGCCATGGCCCGTTAAGGTTATCGAGGCCACAATGTTTGTCTTAAGATATGTCACAATCTGACATCCTCTCCTATCTAAAGGATAGGAGGTTCCTCTTGGTTTGGCGTCTCTTTCGTTCATAGAGTTGCACCTTTGGGCGTATCAGTGCTGCCCTTCAACACATCCCTGTCTGTGCTGAATTGACCAATGCCATCACGTTTCGCTATATTGAACGATGCATTTACATCGGCATTGTCAAAGTGCCCACACGACTGGCACACAAATTCTTTTCCTTGTCTTGTCCCTATGTTTCCGCACCTTGAACACTCTTGCGACGTGTATTTAGGCTCCACATAGGCAACTGGTATTCCGCATAATTTTGCCTTATATTCGATGAATTGTTGCAACTGATAGAATGACCAACTGTTAAGTGCAAAGTTGAAATTCCTCCTGTGTTTCCTGTTCTTCCTGATTCCTTCAAGTTTCTCAAGTTTGATGCCGTATTGATTTTCTTTTGCAGTCTCAACTATCTTCTTTGAGATTTTATGATTAAGGTCTCGCATTTTCCTTTGTTCCCTATCTCTTATCCTTTTCAATATGCCGAACCTTCCATTCTTCTGGGACTTCTTCCTGATGGATTTGTATTTGTTATGGATGTGCAACGCCTCTTTCCCCAGTTTAAGGACTTTGCCTGAATCTGGATTCCCTGCAACTGCAACATGCCCTGTGGTATTCAAGTCTACGCCTATGAAGCCCTTTGGTTTGATTGGCTCTGGCTCTTCAACTGAAACAGAGACATAGGCATAAACAGAGTCAAACTCAATCTGGTTTATCTTCTTGAAGTTATCTGGGAATCGGTATTGTATTTCCAGTTT
>JAJZJQ010000010.1 GCA_021851065.1 Microcaldota archaeon | reverse complement strand
AAGGCTGAAAGTGCTGGTATGGGGGTAATCAAAGTGGATGCAAGAAATACCTCAAAGGAGTGCAGCAATTGTGGCAACATACAAGACATGCCACTATCGGAAAGAACCTATAACTGCCAGAGGTGCGCAATGTCAAAGGACAGGGACGTAAATGCATCAATAAATATATTGCACAGGGCAACTACCCTCGGACAGAGGGGAAGTCACGCTCAGGGAGAGAATGTAAAACCCCAAAAGGAGGCGACTCTCGAAGAACTGAGAACCGATAAAACACATCCTTTGCGGGATGCAGTGGTTGCATGAACGCAGAGCAAGCCCACGCCGTTTACGGGTGGGAGGATGTCACCCATGATAACAATAGCATATTCCGAAAGTGATCCTGTTTCATTAAATGCTGCGCAGCGCATAATATCCTACCATGGCCTTGAAGAGAAGGGCATTGGGTTGCATGGATCCGGCCGCATAGAGCTACGCAGGGTGGAAGGCAGCATGCTTCGCAGCGAAGCGGCGGACGGCATCGGATCAGATCTAATAATATTCCTTAGCCAGCACAGCAGCAGAGCCGGCGTTCCTTCCCTCACCGTCCATTCCCTTGGGAACTGGGGGAGCGATACAAAGCTCGGGGGAAAGCCGCACACTCTTTCCACGGCAGCTCCTTCAGCGATGCTAGCTATCCTGACGCGTATGTCTGGCTCCCAGATTAAAACCGAGAAAACCTACGAAGCAACGCACCACGGCCCGCAGCTAAGCACTCCATCGCTTTTCGCAGAAGTTGGCGGCAACGAAACGATAACCAAAGACAGCCGCATGGCAGGGGAGATGGGGTTAATCGTGTACGGCGCAGCAGTTCAGATCGCAAGCCATCATGCAGAGTACAGCAGGGTTGCAATTGGCATAGGCGGAAGCCACTATCCGTCGAAGTTCACGCAGCTTGCCATCGGCAAGGGCTATGCATTCGGCCACATCATGCCAAGGCATGCTGTGTTCAACGAGGATGGCACAGACAACCTGGGAATGCTTGCCCAGGCGCAGTCCAGGTCTGCGCAGAGGCCTGATATTGCCGTAATAGAGTGGAAGAGCTTCAACTCGCAGGCCAGGTCAAGGATTATAAAAGCTCTCGGCAATATTGGCATTGACCATGAAAGGGTATAGGCTTGTACTAATGGCCATGCTGCTTGCGCCTGCCATTGCGGGCGCTCAGTATTGGTTCCAGACCGGTGCAAGAGGCGGCCACAGTTCAGACTTCAATAGCGGTGCAAGGCTTACAATCCAAACCCTAACTGGCCAGCACGTGCAGGACGGATCGATAGCGTTCTGGGTGGGCGAGACTCTTCAAAACGGGGCGTTCATACAGGCAGGTTATCTCATACCAAACGAATCTGGTTACTACTCAACACAATGCACCTCGTCAGGATGCCGCTCCCACGAGTTCATATCAAAGAACGCCCCGGAGTGGTTCTACGAGTACTTCAATCCGGGCAACGATTCCGCTTTCATGGGGGAGATAGGCCCAAACGACTCAGCAGGGGCCAACGGCACTTTTCACACGTATGGTTTCTACTCCAGCGGTGACACCTGGTACGTAACCATGGATAACACTACCCTAGGGCAGATAAATCTTGGTACAAACAACTCCGGTACTAACGATGCTGTTGCATTCGTAGAGGCTGCGAACGTCAGCGACGGCATAGATGCCATAATACCTGTAGCCATGTCAAATCTTTCCATATACAAAGACGGCAAGTTCATCCCTGCTCCTTACGGCTATGCTTATTCGGGCTACGGCGTAGGGAGCATGACATCAGCACAGAACCCGTACGGGGTGGCCGAGGTAGACAACAGGGTAAACTATTTCAGGGTCGGTAGCAACCTGCCAATACCGCAGCCAAACGAGCAGCTATGGCAGCTAGGATACAATCTCAATGTAATCTCACAATATGGCAACCTCTCAGGTACAACCACCTATCTTGCTTACAAGAATGCAGATCTGTATGCTCCTACTTACATACCTCTTGACAACGGCACAAAGGCCCAGTTTGCAGGATGGTCTGGCTATGGCGCCTCGGCATACACGGGGCCATATAGCGACATCAACCTCACAATGTTCAGCAACATAACCGAGATAGCAGACTGGAATATACAATACTTAATAGAGGTAGCATCCAATGTCGGTCACGCGAATGGTACGGGATGGTATGATGCGAACAGCACAGCAACCTACTCAGTTCCATACAACGTGGTCTACTCCGGAGACCAGGGAAGATGGGTGTTTGAGAATTGGAGCACTGGGCAAAACGGCATCGTATCGAATACGATAGTCACTAAACCTCTCCAAATCACTGCCAATTGGCAGAAGCAGTATCTCGTAAATGCGTCTTCATCATACGGGGGCGTGAGCGGATCAGGCTGGTACGCCCAGAATTCAGTGGCTACGATACGGCTTAACACCACCTACGAATCCACAGGGAACTCAACAAGGATAGCATTCTTCTCCTGGAACAACGGCTATCCAAAGCCCAACATTACAGTAAACGTAACTGCCCCTGTAGAACTCAATGCAATATTCAGGGGCCAGTCGCTAGCCACTCTTGTCGGTATCGATAGCTCCGGCAACCCGATAGGCGCAGGCACGTTTTACATTGGCAACGGCACCGTTGCAAACAAGACCTTCCTTTTCGATGGTTATGGCTACAATGTATCTGGGGCATACTACAAAGGCGTGAGGCTGCGCGTGAACCAGAGCATAAGCCTGAGCTCTCCAGGCGCTGTGGACATCATGCTCCCGGTATACAATATTGAAATAAGGACGGCAGACGTATTCGGCATACCTGTCAACGCCTCGGTGCGCCTAAGTTTTCTAAATGGCACAACAAAGACGGTCTATTCAGGCCCTGAAGGCATAATAATAGTGCCAAATGTGCCTTATGGCGAGGCCACCATATCTGCCACTTCAATAGGCCAGGTGGTAAATACAAATACCAAGGACAGCAGCATTGCCAGGGTTACCTTCGTTTCAGATCTGGATCTGGAAGTCCTTGGTGGCATTGTCGCAGCAGGTATTATCTCCTATTTGCTTATAAGCAGGAAGCTCCACAACGGGATTAAGCGCAACCAATAAGGCTTTATTTCTTATCGGCCATACTGAAACCATGAAAGTGGCTCTTCTGGTGGCTCCAAAAGATTTCAAGGATGAGTCTGTCGCACAGCTTAAGCTTATGCTGGGCAAATGGGACGTGCAGGCAGTGATAACCAGCTACTCAACCCACGACTGCGTAGGCTATCACGGTGCCGTCTATGCGCCGCAGATCAACTCTGCAAGGATAACTCCCGATGAGTTCGATGCTCTTGTGCTGATAGACGGGAAAGGTGTTGATTCGTACAAGCTGTATGACTTCAGGCCCCTGCTGGATACTGTCAAGCTCTTCTCAATGCGCAATAAGATGATAGCCTCTATAGGCAATGCTACCAAGATAGTCGCAAGGGCAAACGTGGTATCCAACGTCAAGGTGGCGATGCCAAGCGACGATGATGCAAGGAGGCTGATAATATTATATCACGGCACACCCTCCAAGGAGGACGTGGAGTACGACAAGGGCATACTGACGCTTAGCAATAACGACAAGATACTGCCTTTCGCAGACCTTATGCTCCAGAAACTGGGCGCAAAGTGATACGTGCCAACTGCATGTGGCTAAATTCCTCCTCAGAATTTTTATACGTGGCGGGCAGGAAGTCTAGAATTAACGGAAGCTTACCTCCTGTAGAATATGTGCTTCTCTTCGCCGCACTTGCATCTTAGAACAAGATAGCCCACTCTGCTGGCAAGCCTAACTGAACACGTCATTCCAGGTATCAGCACTGCTGCGCAGGCCTTGCAAACCTCTGCTTTCATCCTCATATCAGCAGGAATGCGGTAATGAGTAGATATGTCTTTTGCAATGCCGACATACCTTTTTGACAATGGATCGTTGCTACCCAGCTTCAATGTCCTATCCTTTGCCATATCAAACAGCCTGGCTACCCTGTCTTGCGCAATGGACTTGAGCAGCTTCTCGTTCTTTACCATTCAGACATCCACATACAGCTCTCTGCTAGCAGAATCAGCTCTTATCATATAGGCGCGTACATCGCTGACCCATGGCGTATTCTCATTGGCTTTGCCGCTTTCAATCGAATAAGCGCCGCTGTGCAATGGGCATATCAATTCATTGTTGTCCATGTATCCTTCGCCAAGCGAACCGCCTTCATGCGTGCACTTACCATCAAGTGCATATACCTTGCCTCCATGCTTGACCACCGCAAGCGACACTTCGCCTACAGACACGGCTACCACTGTATCATCTTCAAGTTCGTCTAGCCTTATACCAAGCTTCTGTTCAGCCATAACGCTGCCACCATCAGGTATGGCATAATATGTCTCTGCTGGTATTAATAGCTTGCTTCCTAAAGATCCTGCTGCCTGAAAAAGACCAGAATTGGACGGCGATCTTAACACCAGCTCCTGCAGTACCTGCAAACATCCTGGACGAGGCCACACCAATTATTAATGCCTATTACAATGTACACGCATGAAAAGCGGGGTTAAAGAGACATCATCAAAGCATCAGGCTTCAATGAATACCTAACTACAAAACATACCGGCGTTGTATTCTGAGGGCATAGGTGGGACCAAATAGGCCTTAACGATCTGGAGGGGCGGTGGCCCCTCAACGGGAATACAAATGATTACAGCGGAAACCGCTATTCGGTGATAACGGCAAACATATTCTACACGCAGGCCTGGGCAGGCGGGTACCCGCAGCCTTCATAAGGCCTGGGCACTGGCCCAAGATCCTGTATGCATGCAAGTACTGCAAAAAGCAAGCTTCAAGAAAGACCTGCAAACAGCAAATATTCGCAAAGGCTTATAATCTGCCTCACTGTATAGTAAGCAATTCTGTGGATTCTGATGAAAATTGACGACTTAGTGGCGTTTGCCAAGGGCAAGGGTTTCTTCTGGCCCAGTGCCGAAATATACGGCGGCAGTGCAGGCATATACGACTACGGCCATCTGGGCGTGCTACTAAAACGCAGGTTCGAGCAGCTGTGGCTTTCGTACTTCGTTGAGAGCTGCGATGACTACTACTTAATAGAGGGGTCCAACATACTTCCGGAGAAGCCCCTAATAGCATCAGGGCACGCCGAGCGCTTCAACGACATACTTGTGGGCTGCTCCAAGTGCCATACCTACTACAGGGCTGATGTGATGCTCTCTGAACTCAAGATAAAAGTATCAGAGGGTGCCGGTGCCGCAGAGATGGATACGCTCATACAAAAGAACTCGGTCAGGTGCCCCAAGTGCGGCGGCTCTATGCTGCCTGCCAAGGCATTCAACATGATGGTAGATGTGAATCTGGGCCCCGAGAAGGCAGACAGGGGCTATCTGAGGCCCGAGACTGCCCAGTCGGCATACCTCAACTTCTTCAGGGAGTTCAATGTGCTGCGCAAGAGCCTTCCAATGGGCCTTGCGGTAATAGGCAGGGCTTACAGAAACGAGATATCCCCAAGGCAGGGACTTTACAGGCTTAGGGAGCTTACACAGGCAGAGCTTCAGATATTCTTCGACCCCGAAAGCTTCTCGCCGCAGATGGGCTGGCATAAGGATGTAGAAGTCACTGTAATCCCGTATGCTACGAAGCAGCAGATAACCGTGCCTGTTGGCAAGCTTATCGAGCAGAACACCATTCCGCAGTTCTATGCTTATCACATGGCCCTGATACAGCGCTTCTACACCGAGGTGCTCGGGGTGCCGCCTGAAAAGCTCAGGTTCCTTGAGAAAGGGGGCGACGAGAAAGCATTCTACAACAAGTTGCACATGGACATAGAAGTCGATGTGGAAAGCTGGGGCGGCTTCAAGGAAGTCGGCGGTCTTCATTACCGCGGCGACTATGACCTCTCATCACATACCCGCGGCTCAAGCCAGGACCTTTCAGTCACAATAAACGGCAAGAAGATGGTGCCAAATGTGCTGGAGCTTAGTTTCGGGGTTGATAGGAATGTGTGGATGCTCCTGGATCTTTTCCACGTGAAGGACGGGGAGAGGGACGTGTTCAGGCTAAAGCCATGGCTTGCTCCATTCTCCGCTGCGGTTTTCCAGCTGCAGAAGGAAGAGAAGCTGGCAGCAGAGGCCGGGAAAATATACGCGAGCCTTAAAAAGAGATTCAGGGTGTTTAGGGACAATTCCGGCTCTATAGGCAGAAGGTATGCGCGCATGGACGAGATAGGCACGCCTTTTTGCATAACGGTGGATTTCGATACTGTAGACAGCAGCTCGCAGAATTACGGCACGGTTACTGTAAGGGACAGGGACACAAAAGGGCAGCACAGAGTCAAAATAAGCGAACTCGCAGAATTCATAGCCTCAAGGTCAGAGCCTCCAGATGCTGTGTGACCTGCGGCCTAACATGAAATATACTGCCAAACCGCAATTTAATGGTTGGTTTTTTAAACCTTTCCCAAAAACATCCACTTATTGGGCGTTATGTTTATATAGTGGTTATGAATAAGCTTTATTTGGTTCTAAATCACGCTGTTTTTGTAAAACAGACCCAACATACCCAATCCCAATCGGCGCGTGATAACCTCACGCGCCACCTATTTATCTTTTATAAGCATTTAGCGGCTTTTCCTTGCAGGCAGCAGTTCCAGTGATCCTTGGTTGCTGGCAGTAATGCATTACTTTCTTAGGGCTTGTGCAAACTTTAACCCCTGCTGTGCTGGTATGTATCCCAAACCCCTTTGAGCTACCATGCTGTTAAAGTCGTATGCCCTTTTTGCGTCAATCACGCACCTGCCAAGATCCTCAGCAGGGTCAAATATCCGTCTTCTGCCTACAGAAATCTCTGTCCATGCATGTCCAGAACCCTTCTGTATCATGTGTGCATATATGCCTATGGTAACGTTGCTGTCTATGCCTACGCTTGAAAATAGTACCTGGGCTCCAATTGCCTTTTCCAGGCATTCTCCCTTCCCTGTCGCAAGGACCCTTCCAATATCTACCTGGGCCTTATCAGTTTGCCCCGAATGGAATGTGAATTCCAGGTATGTCTTTGTAAGGGCAAACAACGACATGTCCCCATGCTGCTCCAAGTAGGCCGAGTACCTGCGTAAGCGCTCATGGTATCCCAGGACAAACTTCACCACCTGCGGATCGCATGCGTCAAAATACACTGTTTGCGCAGAATTGAACTCGTGCACAAAGGTAACTCCACGAATATTCGCATCGTTCCTGCCAAGGGCTAGAGCTACCTCAATAGCCCTGGCGCTTGCCTTAAATTCTGCCATAATCTTCAATATCGTTAATCTCTTATTTACGCACTTAGACGGCGCTTGACAGTTGTCTAAGATACCCTTATTATTCCTTCCCTTGAGTAATATCATCAGGTCGTTTAATTGAGAAAGGAGACTGCTGAGGAGAAGAGGCAGAGGCTTCTTGGACTTGCAAAGGCCAGCCTTAGCGATGTGTACTCAGGAAGCGAGCATTCAATAGCCCAGGCCATAGCCTCGTACAATGAGCTAGAGAAGACAAGAAACCTAGTGCACGAGAAGCTCGAGGAATGGTACGGCATATTCTTCCCGGAGCTCAAATTGTCCAACCAGCTTACCTATGCAAGGTTTGTTGCGGAGTTTGGCGCAGACAAGAAGGCGGCTGCAGCGGATGACCTGGCAAAGCTCCTAGGCACTGCAGCAGATGCAGTCTCAAGGCAGGCAGCCCAGAGCATAGGCCGCGAACCAACTGCAGAGGAGTTCGAGCAGCTCAGGGCGCTAGCGCAGCTCGAGGTCAGCATAGCCGATACCCAGGCCATGCTCGACAAGTACCTTGATTCTTCAACCAAAAAACTCATGCCCAACATAACCTATCTCATAGACTACAAAGTCGCCGCTGAGCTTCTTGGGAGGGCAGGGTCGCTAGGCAAGCTGGCTACCATGCCATCAGGGACAGTGCAGCTGCTCGGGGCCGAGAAGGCTCTATTCAAGCACATAAAGTTCGGCACAAAGCCGCCAAAGTATGGCACGCTATTCAAGTTGCAGCAGGTAGGCGGCGCAGGAAGGAGGGAGAGGGGCAGGATAGCGCGCATTTATGCTACCAAGATAGCCATAGCCGCAAGGGCAGACGCAATCACGAAGAACTTCATAGCAGACAAGCTAAAGGAGCAGATAGATAAGGCTATAAGCATGCAAAGGGAGCATCCTCCAAGGCCAGACTGCCCAGGCACTGCCCCGGTTGGCGGCAATGGGTGGAAGAGCAGGCCGCAGCGACAAGGCAACCAGCATGGTTTTAGGCCAAATCGGCCCAGAAGGTACAACAGAAGGTAGGCCAGCTCGCCAGTAAAATTATCAAATCCATGAAAAAAACTATGGGTTTAAATATCTTCTTTTACCAGACTGTTATAACTCAGTAGTAAGACTGGGTTGGTGTGTACGTGTCATTGGAAAACGCAAACAATAAAGGCGCTGATTTATCTGTCGCAAAGGCAGAACTTAAGGTTGAGGATCTTTCGGCAAATCCCGTGCTTGCTCCATACCACAGGACCATGGAGGACATGGAAAGAATGCCTGTTCTGGAGCGCACAAAGACTGTATGCCCTGAGTGCAAGCTCATAGTTGACGGAACCATATACAAGGATGACGAGAATGTTATGATACGCAAGTTCTGCCCTGAGCATGGATGGACTGTGGAGAAGTATTGGGAGGACTACGACATGTACATAAAGATGAAGAATTACAATTACTACGGGAGGGGATTCGATAATCCTAACTACGTGAACAAGGGGGAGAACTGCCCATTCGACTGCGGGATCTGCGAGAGGCACAAGTCTCACACCGGCCTTGCCAACGTGGTCATAACCAACAGGTGCCATCTTTCATGCTGGTACTGCTTCTTCTACGCAAAGGAAGGCGAGGCGATATACGAGCCTACGACAGACGAGCTGGACCGCATATTCAGCGTGCTTAGAAACCAAAAGCCGATACCATCAAACGCGCTCCAGATAACTGGAGGAGAGCCTACGATGCGCTCGGACCTTGTAAAGATAGTAGACATGGCCAAGAAGTCCGGCTTCGATCAGATACAGCTAAATACCACTGGCATAAACATAGGCGCAAACCCAGAGATGGCAGTAAAGCTGCGCCACGCTGGGGTCAGCTGCCTGTACATGAGCTTTGACGGAGTCTCCAAGAGGGCAAATCCAAAGAACCACTGGGAGGTGCCTTCGACATTCGACGCATGCAAAAAGGCAGGCCTTGGCATAGTGCTCGTGCCAACTGTAATAAGGACAATAAACGACCACGAGCTTGGCAACATAATAAACTTCGCGCTTAACAACAGCGATGTGGTCAAGGCAGTGAACTTCCAGCCGGTGTCACTGGTCGGCAGGATGCCTTCAAGGCTAAGGGAGAAGCAGAGGATATCAATACCCGGGGCCATAAAGCTCATAGAGGAGCAGACCGGAGGGGTCATAACCAAAGAGGACTGGTTCTCAGTGCCATACGTAGGCGGCATAAACCGCTTCATAGAGGCGCTGACAGGCGAGTACAAGTACGATCTCTCCATACATTTTGCATGCGGCGCAGGCTCTTACATATTCCAGGACCCAGACGGCAAGATAGTGCCGCTCACAAGGTTCGTGGATGCGGCAGGACTGCTTGAGCACCTTCAGGCCGCAGTCAACGAGATGGCTGGCAAGTCAAAGCTCCAGAGAAGGATCATAGCCCTCAAGGCTGTTGCAGGCATGCGCAGGTACGTAGACAAGGAGAAGCAGCCAAAGTCAGTGAACTTCAGCAGGCTTCTCATGTCAGTGATCTTCAAGCACGACTTCGCCACAATGGGCAAGTTCCAGCTAAGGTCACTGTTCCTTGGCATGATGCACTTCCAGGACGAGTATACCTACGACATAAAGAGAGTGGAGAAGTGCGACATACACTACGCCATGCCTGACGGCAGGGTCCTTCCTTTCTGCACGTTCAATGTCTTCCCTGAAGTATACAGGGACAAGATACAGAGGCAGTACAGCATACCGTCCAAGGAATGGCAGAACATGCACCACGAGTGGACCTACGGTGGCGATAAGTACGTGAGGAACGTGAAGGAGATCGAAGCTACCGACTCTTACAAGAAGGCTTACGCGCAGATGATAGATTACTTCTCGCTGCCTGTAAACAAGGCAGAGGCCGCTGCAATTGCAGCGCGCACTGGAAGAACCTACCAAAAGCAGTCTCAGGCACCGGCACCAAGGGTTGTCATGTCTGCTGCGCCTACGGCCGCGCATCCAGAACATGCGGAAAGCGGCGATGGCTGCGGATGCGGAGGGACCTGCGGCTGCGGCTGTGGCGGCGGCGCACAATCTGAAGGGGGCAGCTGCGGATGCGGCGGGCAGTAAGCCATAAATAGGTGCTAAGCCCAAGCTGAAATTGGCGTAAGCACGCCATATGGCCTATGGCACAGGCGAAGACTATGGACAGACGCGAATCTACACCACAGGAGAGCGGATTCCTAAAGGATCTCCAGTCAGAGGAGGTAGAATATGATGACAAGGTCGAGTATCAGGGGAAGACCTACAGGGTACCATACAAGATGATAAAGGAGGTAGTTTTCTCAAACCTTAGCAGCAACGAGCTATCAAGCATAGAGTACAGCGCAAGGCTGCAGTACAGGCTGCTTCTAATGGATGCTGTGCTAAAGGCCAAGGTAGAGTTCATAAGAAACAAAATAACCGTAACATACAACCCTCTTGAGGCGGAAAACAGGAAGGAGAAGGTAAGCAGGGAGCAGCTCATAGAGTTCCTGTCAAAGGAAGGGGTTAAAGTAAACAGGCAGAGCATAGCTGAACGCGACGTAGACTACTTCGAGGAGATATACAAGTACCAGTTCGAGCCAGCCTCAATAAGGGAGCACGCCCCGTATGGCTACACCATACAGGAGTGGAAGCGCATGAAGCCAGAGTACCTACGGAAACTGGCAGAAGGCGAATCCAACAAGAGGGACAAGTTCAAGGGGTGGCAGGACTCCTATCTGGGGCAGCATCCTGACGTTGCCAAGGAGTACGGCTACACCCCAAAGGAGAAGAAGGTATCCCTGCTAGACAAGGTGCTTGGCAGGGGGAAGAACAAGGGGGACAAGGGCTACTGGTTCCACGGTGCATAGTCCTGCGGCTTGAGCATGCCATCAGGCTCCTACCTTTTACCCCCTCTGCATTAAACCTGCAGTCCTGTGTCTACTTCTGGAACTTGCCGGATATGTCGAGTATTATGGCAGGGAGCATGCTGCTGACATGCGCCTCGCTGTTCACAGGTACAGTGGCCCTTACCGTTACCCCGTAGTTGCCAATGCCTATGTCTGTTATGCGTATGTCCAGTTCGCCGCAGATGAGCTTGGAGAGCTTCCGATCGGATTGCACCCTTCTGGATACTTCCTCAGCAAAGGCTTCAAACCTCTTCTTGACTAACTCAACCCTGACTATCACATCCTTGATATCAGATATAGAATAATTCATTATTATTGCCTGATTTATTATGGAGTTTGGGACGAACGTTACCGGGCCGTCATCAAGCTTGATTCTGGTATACATAAGCCCTATATCGGCTATTACCCCAGAATAGCCGGGTAGCATGGTGTGGTGGGCATATGATGGGGGCATCATCCCATACTGCCAAGTGGAGAATGTTATCCTGTCTCCTTCAGCGAATGGCTTGGCTGCCATCATGGCTATTCCGGAGAAGAAGTTGCCAAGGGTGGTCTGCGAAGCCAGGCCGACAACTATGCCGAGAAATCCGGCTCCGACAAGCAGTCCGCCGAGGTTTAAATTGAATAGTGCAAGGAGCAATATAAGTATCATTATGTATCCGATTAGGTTTACTACATTGCTAAGCGACCTTTCATCCATGCGCGGCTTTCCCTTACCGTAAGACAGAATCATGGATCCCAGCAGGCGTACTGCAAGGTATCCGAACACTGCAATAAAAAATGCCCGGAGATATATCGCGTAGCTCGCGGCGTTGCGCCCCACGTAATCAAGAATAGCTGGCGAGATCACAGCAAGCACCGCACCTATCGCTATGGTAAGGAAGAAAACTGCAAGTTCAAACTGTTCCTTTCTCATATGAAAATATTACGCGCATGTATTTTTATTCGTAATGATCTGTTCCTTCACTGTAGATGCACAGCAGTGGTGGCATGTTCCGCAGTCTTGGCTAGAATGGCTCTACAATAAAGTCTTTCGTAACGAAAGCGTCATGGATCTTCGCCCCAACATAACGCGGCAGAGCTGTGTTGTAAGAGCATGGGTCTATTCTTGGATGTGCAAAAGAGTACAGGGGCTAAGAGAACAGGATAGGCATCTTGCACTCTATGCAACAAGTGTCGGGGAAAAGGCCATTTCGGTGGCTGGGATATCCAGGATTTCCTTCATTCACAGCAGAAGCCCTGCGGATGCAGAACATTGAAAGAAACAACTGCTCTCCCATATTACTTCAGCCTCAACCCGATACTCAGGCAGCAGAAAGAGGCAAATCCAAATAACACTTCAAAGACATGCAGCGATTGCGGCAATATCACGGACATGCCCCTATCACAAAGACAGTTCAACTGCGATATATGCAGGTTGCAGTTGGGCAGAGGCATAACCGCATCAATAAATATACTCAAAAGAGCTACCCTCGGACAGAGGGGAGGTCACGTTCAGGTAGATTCAGTAAGACCTCGGCAGGAGGCAGGAATCAGGGAACTGAGAGCAGACCCTGCAAACGCAGGGGAAGCCCACAGACTTCAGTCGTGGGAAGGTGTCACCCATCTTATACTACGGTTGGTTAATGTCCTCGTGATCTGATTGTCACGGTAAAAGACATATTCCCTTGTCGAGAGGACATTATTTCGGTAAGGACAATGTATCTGCCTTGGTGTATTTGCCTTGGCTATGGCTATAAATATCAGGCATGCTGATACTGAGAACTGTGGGTGTCGCGCGTGGCGTTCACTCAGCAAACGCGTGATAACAATGGGTATGATGCCAGGCAGATGCCACAGTGCAGTGCCAGACACTATTGATGGCAGCATCAGAAGGCCGGAGCACAATATGTCCCATGTGCCGCTAGACAGCGTACTTGAGGCTGAATTCCGCCTGCTGGGCATAAAGCGGGCGCTACGCCGCAGCATAAAACACATGTCCGAGACAATAGTCTCAGACCTTGCGGCTCTATATGCGCCAAGTGCTGGGTTCAAAGATCATGAACTTCAATTGCATGCAAACGCCGTTGGCCCTGCCGGCATTGACGAGGCAAAGTTATTCAGGGCAGTATCCGATGCGTTCTACGTAGACATGGGCGCAGTGGAAACAGGGGAACGCAGCACACTATGCGCAGCAATCTACAACGGCCGCTTCAACGATTCCACTTCCGCAATGCTGTTTGCTTCTTCTCTTGAGAGGCTTGGAAAAGTCACGAGCCTTATAACTGTAAGAAACCCTGAACACATATTGCTCGGCGGAGAGTACTGCGCACTTGAGGTGCTGCGGTCCAATGCCCCACAGCTGACTATTCCAAAAGACGAGGTAGGCGAAAAGTACGGGTGGCATAGGGAAGCGGAAATAGGCGAGCTTGCAGCAGTTGCGTATCACAACATAGGACTTGCCCTATTCATGCGCAACGACCTGCAAGGTTCTATCGCAGCCTATCAGGAGGGCATAGGGAAGTTCCCAGGCAGCGCCAGCCTGTGGTACAATTCAGGCAGCTTGCTATGTGCAGTAGGCAGCTATCAGCAGTCGCTGCACCACTTCACAATGGCAGTGCAGATTGATCCAACTTCCGAGGCATACACTGCAGCCAGGGAAAAGATGCTCGCATATATCAACATTCTGCGCAGTGACAGGCGCCCAGATCCATCTTCCCCGCACTAAAACATTGCCGTCAAATTGCATTCTTTATTATCCTTACAATAGCAATCGCAACCTCCCTGCTCCGGCTTTTGTCTGCAAGCTTCACTGCGCCTGCGCACCTGTGGCCTCCACCGTTTTCAACGTCATTGCCATACCTTCTCTTCACCTCAGCTATAACGTCCAGAATGTTAAGGTCTGTGCACAGCTCCTTGTCGGCCCGCATCATTATGTATGCCCCAACATAAAGCACCACTATCGCCCTTCGCATGTCTGTACCATTTATCCTGGCAAGCAGCTTCGACGCGAACCTGCCTGGCAGAGGGTAGCGCGTCTCCCCTGACTTGACTACATCGAAATCAAGCAGGTATACGAACGCGCCAGGAGCCTCGTACATCCTTGCCGCATCCATGCCGCGCTCCACTGCCTCCTCAAGCCTTATGTTGGCGTAGTCAAGCAGCTCCTTTCTCCTTTTCCGGTCTGAAAGCACTGACATTATCTCCTGCGGCGTCACGTTCTGCTTCGAAGGCCCAAAGGCAGCCTGCAGGTCGCTTGTTATGAAATCAAGGAGCATAGAAGCCTGCTGCGCCTTTGCGTCATCCATGGGCGCATACTCGCTGTAGTCCCCTATGAGCGAGGCCCTCTCGAAGAGGCCTGTATCGGCGTCTGAGAATGTCTTGGCGAAAACCGAAGCAAGAAGGCCTGCCGTGTAGTTCGAATTGCCGCCATAATTCCATGGGTTTATGTAGTTGCCAAGCACAGCACCCTCAAATCCATCCACTATCGGGTGGTGGTCAAGCCAGATGACATCGAACTTCCCGTCAACTGCCCTTATTCCCGCATTGCTCTGCGTCGTGGTCCCGAAGTCTATTATGATAAGCAGCGGTTTCTCCATGGAGCTGTAGCCGTTTGCGATAAGCATATCGTTTGCGGCATCATAGGCACTGTAAGAGACGCCTTTTTGCATCATCCATACGATGTTTCCTGCCTCTCCGATCCTTGGCACAAGCTCACGCAGCGCACAGTTAAGGGCAAGCGCGCCTCCAGAGCCATCTGCATCATTGTGGAATCTTACTATTATGGGGGCGCAATAGGCTATCTTTCTGGCAAGAAGCTTGCCTGCATTCATGGCAGCTACCCAGAGCCTCGAAGTAACTGCATCGATATCGGCATTGCCATACTTATGCGCCTTGCTGCCAAAAAGCCCCTTGCAGAATGCTGCCAGATCTTTTTCCACCGCCTTGGCATATCCCGGATCCTCTTCAACTGATTCTATTCTTCCACCGTCGAATTCGACCACATCTCCTGTGCCTGCGGATATGCCTCCCTCAGCAACAGATGTGTGCAGCGCTGCACCATTGCACGAAACGATAAAGTAGGATGCCCTTGCCGAATCAGGGTTCTTCACACACGATACCAGTCCGCGCAACATCATCACTTCAACTGCTGTTTACTGCAAATAACCCATCCACTGCAGAGACGCAGTCGTTGTTTAGCGTTGCATTGCCTATATAGCTGCAGTATGATGTATCGTTGTTCTCTGATGCCATGGCATAGTAGCACTGGTAGGAATTCGGAGCAGGTATGTGTTTGCAGTAGCTCACATTCTTGCTCTGTACGGCTTCAACATAAAACACTCCGTACGTGCACTGCTGCGAATCCGTCTGCCCGTTGCAGCTGTTTAGCAGTGCGGTGAAGTTGGCCGTGGAATTGACCACTGCTGCAGATCCGCTAAGCGCATAGCTTATGGTGGTGTTGCACGACTCGCTAAGGTTCTTGTCCTGGGCATAGCCGCAGTAAGACGAATTTCCTGTGCGGTAAGCCACTGAAACATAGCACAGATCTCGCGCTCCAATGGTATAACTGGACAGCGCATCGTATTCAAGCGTCTGTGTCAGGTTGATGTCAACTCCGTAATACTGGCTCATATTCACATTCTCCAGCGCAGATTCGGCAACTGCAGTGCTGTTGTCTGAGACTATGCGCGAGCACACCGCGCCGCTGCCCTGCTCTATGGCCTCTCCAAGATACACGGCCGCGTAGCACACCTGCGCACTGGAATTTGGGATCAGGCTGCATGCAGTGGAATTGTGCATTTGCGCCGCAAGCTTGTATATGCAGGCATCAGCGGAGCTGCCGTTTATCATCATGCATATGCCTGGATCCATCCTGGAATATGCCTGGTCCATGTAACACTGCCCCTGCAGGCTCTGCGAACTTATCCTGCCGCATATGGATGTATTTGAGGTGTTCTGCGCTATGGCCTGGTAGCATCCGTCAGCGTAAGACGAAGGCAGGCTTGCACACAGCGATGCATTCGATGTGCTTGCTGCAAGCGACTCAAGGCAGCTGTCTCTGTCCTGCTGGAAAGCATAAGAGTTGCAGTGCGAAATGCTGCTACCTCCTTGGCCTGAAGAGAAGAGCATAGACACTGCTGCAAGCGCTACAAGTATTGCAACAGCCACATATGCTATGAGTCTGTTCTCCCCATGCTGCCTGCCGGTTTCTTTTTCACTATCCTTGCCATCCAATGCATCACACAGCAAATATCTATTTTTCAGATAATGTATTTAACATTTGTTTAGGGAACTGGCAGATATGCCTTCCCATTGGGCGCATATGGTGAAAAATGGCTTCTGCCCAACCAAAAGCAGCAATGCATAACTGCCTGTATCCGATCTGCTCATTACCATGCTATTCCAACGCAATAGTCACGTGGTCATAGACTCAGGCGAGAAGACCTTAAATCCTCCCGGCGTTATGTCATATGGCGCGGTTACGAAGCTGTGCTTGTAGCCCCTCATCTTTATTATCTCCATTGACTGCACCCTTCGCTTCTCCTCCCCGCTCTGGTACATGACTATCATTCCGTCGAATATAAAGTGCTCTGGCCTGAATTCCAGCCTTCTCTTGTCTGAAGTGGCCAGTTCCGATGTGAGTATGGATGTGACTCCCAGCCTGCGCAGATTGGCAACAAGAGCCCACATAGACCTTCTGTACTCTGCAGAATTCTTTATTATAAGCTCTATTGCGGACGAAGAGTCTATCACTACGCGCGTAGCCTTGTAGCTTGTTATAGCATCCTCGATCTCGCCGACCATGTGCCCGAACTCCAGCGACGAACCCTTCTCCATTCTGTCCATGTCAACAGTAACATCCCTTCCGCTTACTATTATCCTGCCCCTGTCTATAAACTCGTCAACGTCATCGAAGTTAAGGAATGCGTTCTTTGCGTTCTGCACTATCTTCTTCGGGTCCTCCTCAAGAGCGAAGAATATACCTGTCTGGCCGGCCTTTGCGCCCCTGTAGAGAAATTCGAATGCAAGCAGGGTCTTCCCTGCTCCGGGCCCTCCGGCAATTATTGTCTGGTTGTCTTTCGGTATGCCGCCGTAGAGCATCGCGTCAAGTCCTGCTATTCCTGTAGGCACTAACTCCACGCCTGTTGCCCCGTCATCCGAATCCATATACCTACCTTTCACCGTTTGCTATTATAAACTATGCTGCGATTGTATCTTATACGGCATGGTAATCTCTGTGAAAAGGCTCACACTAATCGGCATACTGCTCGTTGTCATATCGCTTGGCGTGCTATATGTAAACTCGCTGCAAATACAGAGCGGGTTCGCTCCAGGGCAGCTTGACGTTATGCTGCTTGCCGCAAACACTATAAGATATGCATCGATAAACCTTACCAACAGCACAGCCCTTGGCACGCTATTCTACACCAATAGCACCCCAATAGACTATTACCTGCTCAATCAGACAGGATTCGATGCTGCATTGCCTTACATAGAGTCAAATTCCATTCTCTATGCCCATGCCAACTCGCTTGAGGGAAACGGTGCCATTGCCATAGTGCATAACAGCACTGCAGGCGAGTACCCCTACCAGCAGGGCGCCACTTCCAACCAGGTGCAGCCGTACTCGGAATACGAATCCAATTCCTCAACCATAGTGCCTGCCGGCAGCTACTACGAGGTGTTCCAGAACACCGGCAGCAGGAATGTCACCATATACTACTCCGCGATAGAGAAAACACAGAGCCAGATAAGCTCTGGACTGTTCTCAAACGCGGCATATGGGTTTGTGGGAGCAGTGCTCTTTATAGGCGGAATAATAGCTGCACTGTATTCCATATTTCTAGGCAGCAGGGACGCCAAGACAGCGAACGAGGAGGATATCTACAAGGCATACGATGCGCTTGAGGCAAAGCAAAGGCGCAAGCTGCAGGGCAACGGCCCCAATACTGCTGCAGGTAAGCGCGGGAGGAAGGGTTTAAAGCATTCTCAGGCAAGGTAATATCATGGACACGTTGCAGGAGAGGATAGCAGGCGAAGTGGCTCTGTCCGACAGCCCGGGCAGCACAATGAAGAAGTGGAGGGAGCTGTTTGGCATATCCCAGGTCGAGCTCGCCAAGTACCTAAAGATATCCACATCCACGATAAGCGACTATGAGGGCAACAGGAGGGCAAGCCCTGGGGTCGGCATAATAAAGAGATTCGTGAACGCCTTATTCACTATAGACGGCCAGCACGGCGGCGAGGTCATAAAGAATCTGGAGAAGTACAACCTGCCGCAGGAGAAGGACCCGTTCTACACTATAAAGGACTTCTCTGCTCCAATAACAGGAACCGATTTCGCCAGGATAATAGACGCAAAGATAATATCAAATCCAAGTTACCTTGACACTATAAAGATCTTTGGGTACACGCTTATAGACAGCATCAGGGTCATACTCGAGATCTCTCCCAGCGAGTATCCCAAGCTTTTTGGCACTACAAACGAGCGCGCCTTTGTATTTGACCAGGTAAGCACTGGAAGATCTCCAATGGTGGTGATAAGGGTGGCTCCAATAAAGCCGCGGATAGTCGTGATACAGAACGTTGATAACATGGACAAGCTTGCCATAAAAATAGCTCAGATAGAGCGCATACCCCTGCTCTCCACAAAGCTCACTACGGAAGAGATAAAGGCAAGGCTAAACAACATATGACTCCAGAATGCAGTCCATATTGATTCCTCCATTAGGCAGCAAGGCTAAAACACAAAAGCGGCCGCTACAATCGAAACATATGCTGCTATAAGCAGCACGCTCTCGCGCACAGTGAACTTTCCCCTTATCACCACAACTATGGCTATAAGGTTGACCATTATGACTGCAGAAAGGCTAAACCTTGCGCTTGCCAGGGCTATTGGCTGCATTGCAAGAAGGCCAATTAGGCCAAGCAGCATGGTGTTGTTCTGCAGCTTGCTGCCTATGAAGCTCACTATGGCAGTGGATCCCCCCCAGCGGCTCTTCGACAAGATCCTGTAGCCGCTTATATTCTCGTCAAGATCGGACGCTATCGGCACTATAACTAGCGCTATCCATAGCGCCGATATCCCTATGTCTGAAGACAGGGAAGATATGAGCCCAACGAATATATCCGACAGTGGCGCAATGAGAAGCATCCCAACAAATATATAAGCAAGTGCCTTCAGTATCCTCCTCTTTCCTTCTGCTGTACCTGCATTTTTCCTTATCATCCTGTGTGCGCTTGCGTATCTGTAGGCAATGTATGCAAGATACGGCACGAACAGCAGCAGCCCGGTAAGCCTGTCTAGCGATCCATAGAGCATAAGCAGCACAAGCGCAACTGTCGATCCCAGAAGGAACCACAGCTCAACCCTGTAATCGCCCTTCATCTTTATCGGGCCTTTCCATTTCATGGCATATAGTATGCCGAGCACACCTATGCCCAGGGTAAACAGTATTATGTTGCCTCCTATCGCCGAGCCTACTGCCACATCGTAAGACCCTGACAGCGTTGCAACTACCACAAATACTGTCTCAGGGAGTGCGCCCAGCAGACCAAGCACAACTCCTCCGGCCATTCCCTGGCCAACAAGCGGCTCTATCCTGTCAGTGCCTATGGCAGTCAGCTCTGCAGCTACAAAGAAGCCCAGTATCGCAGCGACCATTTCTACAATTGTAAACAGTATCATGCATACCCGATGATAGATGCACAATCATGCTTAAAATGGGTTACGCATATCCAATCATCTGCAAGCGCCAACCGAAAGCATAAGGAACTGTTTTTAAAGTTTTGCGCCATTATCCCTATCACAAGTGATATCATGAATGCCAAAACAGCCGCAGCCGGAATAATAGTGCTGGCAATAATCATAATTGCAGCTGCCTATGCCCTTAGCTATAGCGGCCCAGCTGCAGCATCATCAAGCTCGTCGACTCCAACAACTGCTGCTATAAGCACAGTAGGCGCAAACACCACTACAGCAAATGCAACCACTACCAACGCCACAACTGCAAACACTGCTACCGCAAACACCGTAACCACAGCAAATGTAACTAACACTACAAAGCCCACTACAATAACTCCGGGTACATACTCCGTAGCTTCAAGATATAACGCTACAGTGGGCAACTACGTAACCGATGGCAAGGGCATGTCGCTGTACATATACATGCTAGACACCCCGTACGGCGGCACCAGCAGCTGCTACGGCTCGTGCGCAACAATATGGCATGCATTCTATGCTTCCAATGTGACTGCAGCTGCTAACTCCACGGTGAATACAAAGGCGTTCAACACGATAAGCAGGACAGATGGGACAAAGCAGCTGACGTACTACGGCAGGCCGCTGTATTACTACAGCGGGGACAGCGCGCCGGGCCAGATAAAAGGCCAGGGGCTTCTGGGCCTGTGGTATCTGATGTCGCCGTCAGGCAATGTCATAACCTAAGCTCCAAGCTCAGCCTAAGTTGCTGCCGACACTGTCAAGGCTGTTGCCGAATCCAAAGGAAATGGCATAAGTTCGAGCGCTACGAAAGGTTCTGGCATTACCCATATGGCATAATGTGCGTGCATATCTGCACTCGGGTCTCTGAAATGGCCTGGCTCGAAGATCTTGCAGGCAATATCATATCCACATTGCAAGAAGCGTGATGTGCGCTTGCTGCTCACCTGCCGCGCTACTTGGCATCGAGAAGATTAAGCCGTATGGCAACTTGGCAGTGCACTTACTGCTATGTTGCAACAGAAACAAATATCTCATTTACCGCATGGCATTATCCCCGGACTGCTCGCGCATAGCCGCTTGCTCACGGATTTATATAACCAAATACTTATACTCAAATGGGATGCATGAAGGGTAATTCTTCTTCAGGAATCAACCTCAAAGGTCTTCACTTATTTCTGGCCATAGGCATTGCAACCATTGCTCTTGCACATACTGCGTTCGGTTCGTCTGGCGCCTTAAGCGTCGTAAGAACCATCCTTATACCAAACTCCTCTACCCCTGCAACAGCAAGCCTCAACCCATCCGGAACGCTCCTATACATATCAGATAACTATGGCGGTGCATACATACACGTAATAAGCACGGCTACAAACACCACTATAAATGCCATAGGTCCGAATCCATCTGGCCTTACTACCCCACTTGTATTCATGCCTAATGGCACACGCGCATATGCTGCCATGTGGGCTGGATCTGTTATCGTGTTGGGTGTCCAGTCCAACTCCATAATAGACACAATACCAATGAATGCTGCTGGCGGAAGCCTTTCTTCAATTGCGATAAATCCATCCGGCACCTTAGTATACGTGGCGAACCAGGATAATAACACCATCAGCGTGATCAGCACAAAAACCAATAACATAACTGGCACGATAACCGGGGTCAACGACCCTGTAGGCATATCATTCAACCCTTCTGGCACGATTCTTTATGTTGCTGATTATAATTCAAATGAGATCAGCATGGTCAGCATGTCGACTAATTCTGTAACTGGCACCATACGAGTAGATCCTGGACCGCGCAGCATTGCAATCAGCCCATCAGATTCCTTCGCTTACGTGCCTTATTATATCGCCGGTTCCTCCACATATTACGGGATAGATATAGTCAACCTCGTTACAAATTCGGTGGAAGGGCCGCCCATATCAAATGTAGGTTCTCCTAGTGGTGTGACATTCAATCCATCTGGGGCTCCTATTGCTTATGTATATGGCGTAAGCACTGATGTATACGCAATTAACACAATAAGCAGCACATTATTCGCAGATGAAATCCCTGTCATCGGCGGAAGTGGAGAAATGTCAAATTTAGCCTTAAATCCATCCGGCACCCTGGGCTATGTGGCCGATTCAGGGGGTGGCGATGCTAATGTATTCACTCTACTGCCTCTTCCAACTGCTTATAATCCAAATGCCAATGCTATAATATGCGAATATACCAAATACAACTCAAGCTCACGATATGGGCTTTGTAATTACTCTCCAGATCCTTATATAATCGGAGCGGCCTCAAATCCTGCTGTAGGCCAGAATGTTTGGGGAGGTGCAGACAACTATACGCAAGAACTTTACTCGTACGGCCCTGGTAATTGGTTCATCACCGGAAAGGTAAACAGCAATTGGGGGGGCGTGGAGACCTATCCAAACATAGGATTTAAGATGACCGGCAGAGTGGATAGTTTCTCCTCCATTACTTCATCTTTCAATGTCACCATACCAAAAAACAACTACACTGCCGCATGGGCTGCATATGATCTGTGGTTCAACAGCTCGCCTCACAACGAAGTGATGATACAGGTAAACATAACTGCGCCATCTTGGTATTACTGCGCAGCAAATGCCACTGCCACATTTGATGGCATGCCTTGGCACCTGTGCGTTTTCGGCTCAGAGCTGGTATGGAAGCCAGGCACCAACGACTCCAACATGATCAACCGCAAATCTGGCGTAATTGATATAAAATCCATGATTGTCTGGCTGGAGCACAACGGATACCTGCAGAACAACGTCACCTGGAGCAGCGGTAGTTTTGGCTATGAGGTATGCGACACCCATAACCATACCGAGAACTTCACAGTAAACAATTTCACCTGGTCGGCAACGTACGATCCATATAGCATGGCCATCTTCATTGCATCTAACCACTCATCAACAGACGTGGGCAAGTATATCTACCTAACAAATACTGTCACTGGGGGCACTCCTCCGTACACCTATGCATACAGCGGCCCATCACAGGTAACTTTCAGTGGCAATACTGCTACAGCATCTGTTCCAGGTACGTACTACATAACTGAAAATGTGCAAGATGCTCAGGACTCCAATTCCATCTCCAATTTCGTTGCACTGACTTTCAATGCCCGTCCATCATTTACGCTATTCGCTCCTGAGACCTCAACACTGGATTCTGGTCAGTCAGTCACATTCGCCAATGCTGTTACTGGGGGCACTCCCCCGTACACCTATGCATACGCAGTTAATGACATGGCTGGCGTTACGATAACCGGGAATACGATAAAATTTGTTGATCCGGGCACCTACTCGGTACATGAAACTGTAACTGACTGGTCAGGTGATATGGCAAATACAACCAATGCAATAATAACAGTCAATCCTGCATTGTCTGCAGGGCCAATAACGCCTGCATCTCCTGCTATAAGTGCGGGCCAGCCGATAACACTGTCCGCCAGCCCCTCAGGCGGCTCTAAAGGCTACGTATACTACGTTCCAATAACGCTAACCAACGGCCAGGGCATCGCTACCGCCGCCAACTTACAGGTTATGTTAAACATAAACAGCCTCAAATATGTGTCCTATATCGATGCAAACTGGACTAATGTGGAATTCACCGATGGCCCTGCATCCGGCAATGCCATATATGCATGGGTAGAATCCAATGCAACAGACACTTCTACCAACACTATGGTCTGGGTGCGGCTCCACAATACTATCCCAGCTAATGGCAATGATGTGATCTACATGGACTTCATGCCAAGCGGGATATTGTCTGCTTCGGGGCCCACAGGCGAGGCCCCACAGCTAAGCCCAAGCTATGGGGAATATGATGATGGCGCTTATGTTTTTGCCGCCTACTTCAACGGAGACACTTCCAATGTCCTGTTCTCATCTCCAGGCGGATATATTGTAAGCAAGGCCACCAGCCAGCCGTATGGCTCCAAAACAATAAATGCGATTGAGATTAATGGATATGATGGCACTGTCCCGTCATTCTCCTACGACGGTTCTACTTTACCAAACTCTGCACTTATAGCAGAGGCAAATGTCAGGGACCCCAGCGCACAGACAGACTCAGACTCTGGCCTGATAGGTCTAATGAACAATGCATCTGCTGGTTCTATTACCAATGGGATCAGCACAAACATGGGCTATAGCGGCGAATATTTTGAGCAGGCCTTTCTTTCTGATGGTGCGCTTACCACGGACTATAACCCAGCAGGCATTGCAACAAGCAGCTGGGTATACAGCAGCGTAAGCTATAACGGGCCCCAAGCGACCTCATTCTACGGGTACACCGCCCCGCAGCTATACTCGACTTTTGGGGGATATTCGGGTACCATATCCTCAAATCCATTGAGCGGAGCACAAAATCTTTATCTTGGCGTGGTGTCTTCTACTTCAAGTTCCTATGTGGTTACGGAGTACTATAACTGGGCAAGGGCACGACTTATGCCTCCAAACGGGGCCATGCCAGATTCAACATACGGGCAAGAATCCCAGGGCGGCTGGATAAATCCCTATGATTATCAATGGTACGTAATATCTGGCTCAGTCGCACCAACCTGCACAAATTCCAATGCAATAAACGGAGCAACATCAAACACGATTACCGTATCCCCTACAGCTACAAGTACTTATGCCTATCGTGTTTCTGATTTCGCTTCAACCCCAGAAAGTTCATGTTCAGCTGGCGATACAGCAACCGTCAACCAATCTGGCAATGCAACAACTACTATAAGCGCCGCAGGAAGTTCAGGCAGCTCAGGAGGCGGCGGGAGCGGCGGGGGTGGCGGCATAAGTGCTGCTGCGTCGGCTGTCCAGTTCAACACAACTGTAACTGAAACTGGCAATGAAATAACCTTTGACAATCACACGATAATTACCGGACATACTGGTAATGTAATCGTAAGCGGCTATCACCTATACAACCAGACCCAGTACGATACTCACACTGTCAAACTCATCGACAATAGCATAACTATCACCATAAACTTCATAACTCCAACAACAGCAGGTATATCTGTAAATGGAGATGCTTATACTGTATCAGATGGGCAGATTACTGCAGTCAATGGCCCTGCATATATAGATCTTAGGTCAATATCCTATCTTCCAATAGAGCATACTGTTGACCTGGACGTCTTCACATTAAACAAGTATTCTATCGCAGCAAATTCAACTACAACTACTGCATTGACCAATGCTACTACAACTGCTACTGCATCAATAGTGGGCAATAATGCCACTACTACAATAACAACCAAGAATTCCACTACACCAGCAGCGCAGAAGACATCCCAAACAACAATACTCTCTGATGTCAATGGAACGAGTTCCAGCAGCGGTCCAATCCACATATTCGCAGTTATACTGGCCATTGCAGTGATAGTCGGTATTCTATACTACCTTGTGATGAGAAAACGCCATCCATGGGGTGCGAAACCACCTGGCATGGATACTTCTAAACTTCCTGCGATGCAGCCTGGGCAACTAACTCAACATACACAGTAGCCTTCTGACTTTGTTAACAGCAGATTCCAGATGAAGTGACCTGCCGGCAGCTACTGCCTCCATGAGTATTTGCAAAGTTTTTTAAGCTATGTTGTAGCAACTTATCTGTTGGGTACATGGCAGGCAGTACCGGCTTATATGTGGTTATTCTAGCTTCTTTGTTATGCGGCACTGCATTTGGCTCAAATGTTGTTGCGCCTCAAAATATTGTCGCATATCTGCCTATAACGCTAACCAACTACCAGGACACCGCAGTTGCAGCCAATACTCCAATAGCTATAGGCGCAACTAATGCATTCAGCAGCAGTATCACAGGCTTCAATGCCATTGCATACAAACAGTATGAGTCCTGCAACCTTGGCAATGCAGAATTCTTCCTAGCAAACGGCACCGTGCTCAACTCGTGGATGGAGGGCAACATCATCAACGAGAACGCAGCAAATTCGACATGCACATCGGATTCCTCGGCAAATGCCCTTGCAGACAGCGCGAATGTGCTGTACTGGGTGAGGATACCAACAAATACGTTCCTTGCCGCAGATACTGGCACAGCAACACAGAACACGATATACCTTGGGTGGGCGGGCACTTCAACAAGCCTGCTCAGCAACACTATAACCGGGGAGGCCCCGCAGCTCTCCTGCCCGCAGCCGTGGAACACTGTATCTGGATGTAGTTTTGGTACAAGTTCATATGGATATTATGATGATGGGGCAAACGTGTTCAATATTTACGACAATTTCCACGGGAATACGCTTAATACGACTCTATGGTTAAATAATGCCTACGCAAACATTACGATAGCCAATGGGATACTGGACTATGCGCATATCGGGGGTTCGGGCGGAATAACCCAGTTAACTACAAATGCTGGTACAAATGGCGCAAATGGGTATAATGGCAATTTTGCAGAAGATGCGTTAATCTCAGAGGCATATCCAAATACAGCTTCTCAAGTCGGCTTAGAAGGCGCCTTTTGGTATTACGGCACCTGGAAATCAGGAGTAGCCGGATTAATAACCTATGGGGCAGGGACTAACATTATCGACCCTACTAGCAATATTGTGGCAAGAAGCCTTCCTATATCAACGGGATGGCATGCGCTTACATTAACGGCATCGCCATCTCAGCAGACATTTTATGTAAACTATTCTAATCCACTCACCTCAACAAAAACTGAGAATCTAACCTCTATGGCCTTTGGGATTTATATGGAAAATTGGCTGTATTCGGAGGAGTACTGGAAAGGGCAATGGTTTAGGGAAAGAGCATACCCTCCGAATGGCATCATGCCGGGTTCTACATTCGGCAGCCTACGGCTTGTTGCCCCTCCCCCTTCCATCTTCATCGCCGCAAATACCACTGCTACTGATGTGGGGCATTATATCTCTATCACAAATACTGTATCTGGCGGTACATCTCCATTTACATATTCTTACAATGCCATCGGTTTAATTGAATCGGACAACGCCTTCACAGCCTCCAGCGCAGGGACTTACTACCTTGACGAGAATGTTGTAGATAATACGGGGTCTTCGGCAAGGTCAAACCTGCTCACCCTAACCTACAATGCTCCTCCAGCGTTCACTTCATTCTCACCGCTGACCAACACAATAGCGCAGGGGGGAAGTGTCGCATTCACTAACACCGTAACCGGAGGTACACCCCCTTATACTTATGCATATACTGTCAATCCACCATCGGGTTGGGCTCTATATGGGAACACCATAGTCTTTAGTACCGCAGGAACCTACAATGTGCTTGAGACAGTCACAGACGCAGCAGGATACACTGCTCACAGTGCAAACCAGATTATAACTGTAACTAATGCAACCTCATCTGCAGTAACTACAGCCCCTCCTTGCGGAGGGGGAATCTGCGGAAGCGGAGGAACTGGGGTGTACGGTACAACTCCACCAACCACATCTCCTACTTCAACTAGCCAGACGACTACATCCAGTGCAACTACAACATCAATTGCAACTACTTCTGTATACTCTACAATTCCTACGACCACATCGTCGCCCAGCCCCATAGAAGTATCTATCAAAGTGTCAGGACAGACAGCGCCTCCTATATGCAACGGCAACCAGTACGGCTACAGTATAAACTATACTCTTCTCGGTGCTGTATTCAACGTGGGGTCAGGAGTCATCGGATGCTTCAATATGACTGCAATAAACACCACCTCAAAGGATACGGGCCTGCCTAGTGGAAATAACGTGCTCATCCGCGCTATCAATTTCACAGTCAGCAACCGTAACATCACCGTGGATGCAGTGGTACGTTATCCATGCAGTTATTCACCCTATGCCATAGCCCCGTTCATGCTCAAAAATGACAGCTGGTCTGAGATAAGGCCATTCTCAGTGAATGCAGGCGCATGCTCAATCACTTTTGCGATCCCAAGCGATCCTACTATAGCGATAATGAAGACAGCAGAACAGAACCAGACTACAGCTGCAACCTCCCAGCCTACAACTTCGGCTCCTGCTATGCAGCATAGCAGCCTGTATTCCCTGGAGGCAGGAGCCATAATAACGCTTATAGTGGCTATCGCCATGGCTATTTACTTCCTTAGGATAAGAAACCGCGGCAGATTTGTGGCGTAGCCAGATGGCATATGCGTCTAGGCACATAGTTATGGCCATATGGGGGCAAGTTCTCGATGCTTGGAGTAATGGCTCTTTTAAGTCGAAACGGTTTAGCCCGCTTAAAGTACTTGTGATGTTCTGAATTATAACTCTCTGAATTCTCACGATGCCAATAAAAGTCCTCTTCATAAATTGCCAAAACAATGAAAATTCGTCAACTTTCTGACAAGAATCCTATTGCTTTATATATCATAAAATTGTTCTATAGTAATAGTAAAGACTGAGCAATTTTAAAAAAAAGATGGGGGTGTAGCTCCCTATCTTACAGGGAAGAATACGGCGTAAAGACTATGCACGAACTGAGCTACCTTAGCTGGCAAGGGCTGCAATTGATCACGGTTAAGGTATTGTAAATGCCACAAAATAGATGAGAAATATGTCACCAGTAGTTAAAGGAAAAACTATACCCATTGAATTTCTAAGGGAACGCGAGTTTGTACGCACATTAGATGCTGCATGCAAAAGGGAAATTGGCACCAGTTTTTCAGATGTCAGCATACTGGATAGAACTCCACTGCACATAGAATATAAAGGCGCTACTTATGAAACGAGTGTACGTAGCATTACAGAAAGAGTAAAAGGCAATTCAACGTTTACAGAAGCAAACACTCTGATTAAAGCCAGAGAGTTTCTATCAGAAATCGGCTGTCTTGAATATAGTGGCAGAGTTACAGCAGAGCTACTTAAGGATAATGGATTTATGGCAGCCATTAACGAAGCGAGTATAAGGACAACAGGCAAAAATCTCTCAGAAGTCAGCTCGAAAGATTCTACGGTCCTGACCATAGAATATGGGGGTAAGGTCTATCAGGCAACAATTCATTCTATAACCCAAAGAATCAAAGACAGTCCTGAGTTTGCTGACATAACCACACAAGGGGCTGCAAAACAACATATTGTGAATACTCTGAAACTTGAAGAAGTAGTACCACTTACGGACGAACTGCTGCGAGACCCGGGATTTGTCAATGCCCTTAACGACAAATGCATCTACGAAACCGGCAAAACCATATCAGATGTGCCTGTAAGTGACAGAACGGTATTAGCGGTAGAATATAATGGTAAAGTCTACCATACACCTTTTGATGCGATTACTGGTAGAATAAGCAGAAGTTCACAATTCCATGAAATCGGATCGCAGGCAGAAGCAAGGTTATATCTTTCAACTCTAATAGGCTTAGATGCCCCTATCAAAAGAATAAAGCAGGCCAACAATATTGAGAGAACGCGAGGGCATTTAGCTATAGATCCTACGGACCCCCAATTCATAACTGCAGTAAATGATGCCTATATGCGGGAAACTGGAAAGGATATATCTCAGGCAGTTGTGTTTGATAATACTCTTCTTCATATACCCTATGGGGATAAGGTTTACGAGACTACTTTAAGCAGCTTATGGAGATCTTTGGCTCGCAGCCCTTCCTTTAGTGGGAGTGGGCGTACAGAAGCAAGAGAATATTTTGTAAATATTCTGGGACTTAAGGTAACCGGCAAAGTCAGCGACGACATGCTAAAAGACCCTGGCTTTATAAGAGCATTAAATGAAGCATGCGTTAGGGAAATCGGCAGAGATCTGCCTATGCCAAGTGCAGACAATGATGACAGAAGGACTATACGCCTGGACTATAAAGGTAAAACTTACGAAACAAATGTAAGTGCGATAATACGACGAATAAGTTCGAGTAAGAAATTCAGCAGCATAAAGACCCCAGATGAGGCCAGGAGTCATATTGCCGCTATACTGGGAATTGAAGTTTCAGCAAAAATAGACATAAACCTACTGAAATCACAAGGATTTGTTAGTGCACTAAATGAAGCATGCATAAAAGAAACCGGAAGGGATCTTTCTACTGTTCAAGCCGAGGATGCTACGATTTTGAGATTTAGCTACAACGGCAGAAGTTATGAGACTCGTATAAGTGCCCTCACCAAAAGAATTAGGAGCAATCCTGAATTCAATTGGATAGAAAACGTAGCAGCAGCAAGGGATTACTTGGAACTTATAAGGCAAGGCATGCGTCCTGACGAAACGCGCACCCTTCTTGAAAATAGAGCAAATGTGCCGCCTGAAGTAATAAAAACAAGTAGTTTCTTGGAATTTCTGGATGGACTAATGAATGCGGAGAGTGGCAAAGGAATAAGAGATACCTCAGTAATGGATACAAAAAGATACACTATTGCATATGATCGGCAAACATACGGCGATAGTTTCAATGCGATATTAAATAGGGTATCCAGGAACTGTGGCTTGAATGGTTTATCAGAAGCGCGACAATATATCGAAATTGTCAAGAAAGGCATGAGCCATGAAGAGGCATTAACTTTTATAAAAAGTGGCCAGGCGAAATGGGAGGCGTTGGACAATATAATGGCAAAAATTGAGGAACTTAACCTTGAGAATCTTGTAGCTCTACTTGGTAGCGACCCCATTAGACTTAAAATTTACCTAATGTTAACTAGACCAGACCTCGCAGAGATTCAGCTAAATGATATTGTAAAAACTAGCTTTAAGGGACTTGTGACTCGGCTGAATAGTCGCGAAAAAACTTATTTAGGATATGACGTAAAGATTTCACAGCCTACAATCATAACCAAATTTGTAAATACAACTGAAAACACCGTAAAGTTGGAAGGCGAAGCTCCAGGTGCAACACACATTTACGTTGCAGGTTCGTGGAATAGGAGAATAACTGTGGACAGAAATGGAAAGTTTAGCGCAAAAATACCCCTAAAGGTTGCAGAACTAAACGAGTTTAGAATATTTGCAATAAATGCAAATGACTTAACTAGAAGCGAAATCAAATTTCAGAAAGTAAGGCAGCTAAGCCCAAAGCCTGATGATGTAGAAGTCTTAATACAGTTATTGTCAAAATCCAAGAAAGAAATTCTTCTACAGCTCCAAAATGATGAGAAAAGGACCGAACTACTTATAAGAGAATTGGAGCAATTGACCTTAAAGAAATTCAGCAGATCATTTGAGGAAGGGGAGATGCATCTCCAATTGTTGCTAGCAAAGACGGGGAATCCTGTAATCAAAGGCATACTCGATCAGGTACTGGACAATTTCAGGAGGGTAAACGAAACCGTACAGGCGCCATTAGAGCGCAGTGAGCATTTATTCTTCTTCCAGAAATACTGCGTATACCGTGTTGTTGGAGCCATGCGTGACGGTCTGCCTGGTATTATACTTGCAAATGATCCTGGACTTGGGAAGACAGTTGTCGCTTTAGTAGCTACTGAAGGAAAACCTGCAGTAATAATATCTCCAAACAACGTTGTAAGCACATGGGTAGAACAGGGAAGGCATTTTATAGGCCATGGGTCTATAACGGGGATGCAGTTCATGTCCAGAGCCGAGAGAATAAAGGTCTTAAAGGCTGCAGCATTAAGGGGCATCGAAAGAGAACCTGGCCTATCTCTAAGAATAGCTACAAATGTTCAATTTCTACAAGGAACACATGATGAGGAAAGATTCACCCTGATAAATAATGTGTTAAACCAGAATCCATCAAACCGTGGCATACTAGTTCTTGATGAAGCGCACTGGACTACAAATCTCGATACCAAGCAGACGCAGGGGCTGCAGATGCTTAATCCTGGGTTCTTACTGCTTGTAACTGCGACGCCGTTCAAGAATCCAGTAACTGTGAGGAGAATAATGGGGCACTTACTGCCAGATGATAGTAGATTTAGCAGTGATGCAGCCTTCAGGAGATCTTTCGACGAAAACAACCCTAATGAATTGATTGCACTGCACCACATGATAAGTCAGCATGTAGTAAGGTTCAGGAAAGAAGATGTTTTTGAGGAATACGATCCCAGAATTCCAATAAAAGAGCAAACCGGCAGATTGCCAAGGAAAGAGTTCATGCCGGAAGTTGAGTTTACAACTACTAGAGAACAGGCAGAAGCAGTATACCTTCTATTTAAAGACTGGGCAGCATGGACCGATCAGTATGGCCATTACCTGCCTCCAAATGATTCAACAAGCAAGCTGGACAACCTGTACAGTGGAAATTCCTTGGCAAAAGGGCATGCCTTGAGGCACATAATGAACGATCCCTTATACGTAGGCGAAGATGCAGCTTCTCCAAAGCATGCAGAAGTTGAAGGTATAGTGAGAAAGGCAGTCGAGGAAGAAGGGAGAAAAACGATAATCTTCTGCAGGTATCTTAGGCAGGTGGAGGAATATGCAAGGTTACTCGAGGATTATAAACCCGCTATCTTTGCAGGCGCTGGCCAGGGCGAAGAAAGCGTAAAGGACGAGAAAGGCAATGTCATGAAATTCGAAGCTAACGAAGCAGGGTGGGTGCTGGAGAATGGATATCCCAAACCTAATCCAAAAGGAGAGCCGATGTCAGCCCTGGATTATGAACGTATAACATTCATGAACGCCCCTGATAGAAAGGTCATTATCTGCACATACGGAACTGGCGGAGTCGGAGTAACTCTTAATGCAGCAAAGGCAGTTGTATTTGATGACCTTCCAGACGATTTTGTACAGCTATATCAGGCAGAGGATAGGGCCCACAGAATTGATTCTGACATCACGAGAACTCACCACGATGTTAAATACTACAGGGTGCTTAGCAGGTATCCCGAAGACTTTCTGGAGGACATGAAGCAGGTTAAGCTGAGAAAGAATAGCGCAGGCGCATACGAAGATGCCCAGCCTGCTGACTCAGATTATGAAGATCTACCTTCAGCTTACACTTTGTTCTTCGAACAGGGTACAATGGATCAGGTAACCTCGCAGAAACTTGACGGACAGAGGGTCATGTACAAGCTTCTGATAGATGGCATTGCTGACGAAAGCATCTTTGCAGAGGAGAATTGGGGTAGCGACAACCAACTACTCTAGAAATGTTGTTTTTAAGTCTGCGTGCTTCTAGATGCAAAAGTCGGACAAAGCCTTATAAATGCCTATAAACATGGAAACCTGGGGGCAAGGAGAATTGGACTCCTGCCTGCAGAATGTCAATCTGCCATCCTACCACTAGACGATGCCCCCGCGAGAATAAGTTGCACTAAACAATTATAACCTCTCCGTCCTCAGCTACTTCAGAGTTCCTGAAAATCTTCCTTGCGTCGTTCTCTATGGTCCCAGGGCTGCTGTACCTTGCGCTTATGTGCGTGAGCACCAGCTTCTTCGCATCCGCCTTCTTGGCTATTGCAGCCGCCTCTCCAGCTGTGCAGTGGCCCCTCTCCCTGGCAAGCTCCATCTCGCTGTCTGCATACGAGGATTCGTGTATTAGCAGATCAGCGTTCCTTGCAGCAGCTACAGTAGTGCTAACGGGCCTTGAGTCAGACGCATAGACCACTTTCTTGCCTTCCTTTATGGTGGTTACGTCATTAAGCCTTACTGTCTTCTTGCCCACCCTTATTCTGCCATTCTTCTCGAGAATGCCGTACATCTCGCCCTTTATCCCAAGCTTCTCGCACTTATCCACAACAAAATTCCTCCTCTCATCCTCCCTGAATACATAGCCTAGCGCAGCGATGGTGTGCCTAAGCCTAAAAGCCCTCACGCTAAACCCCTTCCCCCTGTACACGAATCCTGCTCCTATGCCCTTTACATCTATCCTGTAGCCTATCATTGCCCTGTCAAAAGCTATTAGGGTCTTTATTATGCTCTCGTAGCCCTTTGGCACGAAGATGCACAGCGGCTCTGCGCGCTTGTTCATCGCAATGGTGCGCACAAGCCCTGCTATGCCTATTATGTGGTCGCCATGGGCATGGGTTATGAATATTGCCTCTATCCTGGAATAGTTGGTGCCGTACTTGAGCATCTGCATCTGCGTGCCCTCGCCGCAGTCGAACAGCAGAACGCTTCCTTCATAGGAGATGGCCACGCCCGGCAGCGACCTTCCCCTTGCAGGCGAGGATCCTGCAGTTCCAAGCATAGTAACGCGTATTTCCATATCCCTCCCTATATATCGATGATTACCTTTTTGTCCTTCAGGTTTATCTCAGTTATGTTGAGATCCTCAAACTCCTCCCTAAGCTCTTGGGCCGAAGGCTTCTTCAGCTCCCTTATCCTTGCGACCAGCGCGTTTATCTCCCCCATCCTCTGGAATATGGCCCTTGCATATTCTGCGAACATGGCGGAGTTGCTGTTGAACTCATCGACAAGCTGTTTCTGCTTTCCCAGGCTGGCCTCTATCTCCTCCACCTCCTTCGTGTGCGGCTGGTCTGCAGCAGTAGACCTGCCGCGCTCAGCAAGCCACGCCCTATCAAGCATATCATTTACGCTTGCAAAGGACTCAAGCGCAAGGCCCTCATACTTCTTCAATGGCACCACTGCATAGTCCACTATCTTGCCATCCCTTATGTACGCCACCGGTTCAGGTTGCCTTAGTCTTTCCATGAATCTGCGCATTGCCTGGCCAAGCCTGCCCACATCGCTGCTTCCAAGAGCAGCTTTTGGATCCAGTCCTGCTGATGTTATTATATTCTCCAGATAGAGGGGGCCTATGTTCATTGTCTTGGACAACTCGGCTATCATCCTTGCGCCAGAACTGCTGGCTTTCGAAAGCATGTCGCTTATGGCATCATCAGACAAGCCCTCCATCGCCACGGAGTTAGACTCAGGGAACATGTACCTCTCCCTGGGCCTTATCTCCCTGTCCTTGTACGACGCGATCCTGTAGCACAGCTCTATATTCCACTGCGCGTCTGCAAGCACCAGATTTCCTTTCGCGAACATCTCGACTACAATCCTATGCGCAATGCCCTTTGACTCAAGTTCCATTACCACTATCCTGTCGGAGTTGTGCTGCATTATGGATATTACCCTAGAGTCCTCTATGCGCCTTCTCATAGCTATTGCAAAGTTGGTGGCGCTTTTGCTCTCTTCCAAAAACGAGGTTTTGTTGAATGTTGATGCCAGGTTGCAATATACTATCATATTGCCTTCCCTGGAGTGGAACAAGAACCTGAACTGCCCATCCCCAAGATCATAGAACTTCTTGAGGTAGCTGCCTTCGATCCTTCCTTTCAATTCGCCTATTGCAAGACTGAGTTCAAGGGATGTTATTGCATGCATGATTGCCCACGCATTGAATTATCCAGCAGCAGGATAATAATTATACTGCAACTAAAGGCCAGTGTGCTACTTCCTTATGCGCTTTATGCCCTCCTCCTTTATTACCTTTGAGAAGACCTCGGCCTGCCTGCGAGCTCCGCCTGCGCTAGACTGCTCCATGGCGGTGCCTATCTGGACTATGTCTGCGCCCGCCTTTACTGTTGCCCTCAGGCTGTCTGCATCGCGTATGCCTCCCCCTACTATGTACGGCACGCTTATGGTGTCCTTGACTGCGCGTATCATCTCAGGAGGCACCGGCCCCTGCCCCTGCAGCTGCGGGTTCGATCCTACATCAGTAACTATGAACCTGTTGCCAAGGTACTGGCCTGCAAGGGCCAGGGATGCTGCAAGCATGCTCTTCTGCCTTGGTATTAAGTTGACGTCTCCAACCCATCCTACTGTGCCACCAGGCGCAACTACTATGTAGCCTACCGGAAGCGGCTCTATCTTGAGCTGCTTTACAAGAGGCGCAGAGAGCATCTGCGCGTGGGTTATCCAGTACGTGCTTCTTGCATTGAGCAGCGACATGAAATATACCGCATCTGCATACCTTGTAAGCGTGGCTATGTTTCCAGGGAAGAGAACCACCGGGGATGAAACCACGTCCCTCACTCCCTTGGCAACGTAATCCAGAAGCTCTCCCTGGGCTCCTATGCTTCCTCCTATGAGTATCAGGTCAGCTCCGCCTTCCTCGGCCTCCTTTGCCGTCTTTATGGCTGCATCCGGGGTCTTGTAGTCCACCGGATCAACCAGCATGAACATGAGGGCCCCCTTCTCAGCAAGCCTGTCGTATATATACTTCTCGGTCTTCCCTAGTTTGTCTGGCATGGCATCTCCTGCTTATTTGTTGTGGCTCAGGAACTCCCCTACCATCTGCAGCCCTGCGCTCTCTATGCGCACCCTGGGCTGGAATCCGAGGTCCTTCCTCGCCTTGCTTATACTCATTACCCTATCGCTGGTCAGGAACCTGAGCTCATCGCTGTCAAGCCCCCTGCTCTTAGCAACAAGATTTACTATCATTGGGCTTATGTGCCTTGTAGGTCTGCCTACTTTAAGCATGTCTGCCGTCATGCCAAAGAGCCCTGCCTGTGTGTACGACACACCGTCACCTATGTTGTACACATTGGCGCTCTGTTTCTTGTTCTCCGCAGCAAGCACCAGCGCATTCACAAGATCATCTATGTGTATTAAGGACAGATGGTTGTTTCCGCTTCCTATAAGATATGCCTTGCCTTCCTTTATGGCCTTAAACAGCTTGAAGTACGAGCTCTCAAAGCCCTTTCCGTACACAGCTGCTATGCGCAGTATGGTGTAGTCTATCTTGTCCTTGTAGCCTTCTATCTCCTTCTCAGCCATCATCTTGCTGTACCCGTACCTGTCTGCAGGCTTAAGCTCTGAGTCCTCGGTAAGCGTATCCTTCCTGGCATGGCCGTAGACATCTATGGAGCTAGTGAATACTATGTGGCCCACTCCGTTCTGCCTGCAGGCATCGAGTACGTTTGAGGTGCCCTGGACGTTTATCTGCATTAGCCTCTGCGTCGGCTCCTTGTATTCGCTTACTACGGCCGCAAGATGGAACACCACGTCGACTCCATGGCACATGTTCATGAGCGTCTTTTTGTCTGTTATGTCGCCTACATAGGGCACAACGCCGCTAGGCATCGTATGCACGAAGTCCTTGTTATGCGAGAGCGACAGCACCTCGTAGCCCCTCCTGACAAGCTCTATTGATAGCGCCCTGCCCATCCTTCCCCCTCCTCCAGTGACTAGCGCCTTCCTTTTGGCCACCTTCCTCCTGGCCGGCGTATTCTCGGTATTGTTTATTTTCCTAGGCGACATTGCCACCACCTTCCTTAAGGAGCTTGCCTGCAACAAAGCGCATGTAGCCCTCAGGAACATTGTTCATAGCGTACTTTATCCAGTCCTTCCCAAACGGAACAAGGGTGCTAACGGCTATCCCTTTCTTCACAACCCTTCCTATCCTCCTGCGGCTGTACCCAAGCGCCACTTCTATGGATATGCCAGCCCTGTCCTTTGACTTTAGCACCTCTCTTAGCATCTCCTCAGGGGGATGCGAGAGCACGAGATTGCGGTAGGTCTTGCGCTCTTCAGCAAGCCTCTTCACAGCCTCCCCGGCATTCATCGGCTTGTAATCCTTGAACATAAGCTTGACGCATCCAAGCGCCCTGCCGTACTTTGCGTATGCGCCTGATTCGGACTCGCTTATTGCAAGCCCGGCCCCTTTTCTCCTGGCAAGCGCTTTTGGGGCAATGCGGCTGCCAAGCCCATCCGGATCTATCCACACAAACACCCCGTACTTGCCGCTCACAGCCATTATCTCCTCAAGGTTCTCAAGCGCAGTTCCCTCGTCAATCACTCCGCCTATCTGTTCAAGAGGCACCTGCACGCTAGCCTTTATCCCAGAGCGCCCTATCCTGCGCACAAGCTCGCTGTATGTAGTGGTTATGTACCTGGCTTTTGGCTTGTCCAGCACATTGGAGCTCAGGAAGGTGATCGAAGCGCCCATGTTCTTTCCACCAAGGCTCTTGGCAGCATCAAGCGCCGATTCCATCGTGGTCCCTGCAATGTGCTTACGCACCAGCCTGTGGATTATCCTTTCTACTATTGGTTCATGTTCGTGCTCCAAGAGGATCACGGGAGAATAAATAGTATCTGAGCAGCTATGCTTAATATATCATAGCGTTGTTTAAGCCTTTATAAAGGAGATGCATCATGCTATACCTGTCCACTGCTTCGGGATCAGGCGGCGTCTTCAAGGCAGGGCCGCAGGACTTCATTGTGAAGGAGATAACCACAAAAGGCCGCATTCCAATCCCCGATCAATCCTATGACGCGCAGCAGCTTGGGGAACAAGAATCCCCAGAAGGCAAGTTCACCACATTCGTGCTGCAGAAAAGGAGCTGGGACACTGTGCAGCTGCTGCTTAGGATGGCAAAGATGATGGGGCACGGGAAGAAATCCATAGGCTACTGCGGCGTAAAGGACAAGCAATCCATATCCGTGCAGCTTGCAAGCATATTCGGCGTGGAACCTGCGCAGGTCATGGGGCTGCGCATAAGGGACATGAAGGTCAACGGTGCATGGAAAAGCGCCGGCGCCGTGGAGCTGGGCAGCAACGTAGGTAACTCATTCACTGCGGTGATAAGGGGGTGCAGCAAGCCTGAAAATGCAGCCAGGGTAATCGACGAGCTTGACGGAAGGATGCCAAACTACTTCGACAGGCAACGATTTGGCCTTAGGATGAACAACCATGAGGTGGGCATGCTGATCATGCATGGCGACTTCAGGGGTGCAGTTATGAAATTCCTGACAGATACCAGCAACGAGAGGAACGAGGCATGCATAGCGGCCCGCAAGAGGCTTGCGCAGGAGCAGGACTTCAGGGCAGCGCTGGGATACTTTCCTGCAGGCATGCGCAATGAGAGAAGCGTAATAGAGTACATGTCAAGGTACGACAATCCGGCAAACGCGCTAAGGAAGCTGCCACGTGGGGTGCTACTGATGTTCGTGCATTCTGTGCAGTCCATGGTGTTCAACGCAGCACTCGAGTCAAGAATCAAGGCCGCAGACTTCGAGTCTCCCTTAAGATGCACTGAGAACTTCTACGGCTTTCCAGACCTTAATGCGCTCTCGCCTGCTGGCAGATTCCCGCTCGGCGCGCTTGCCGGGTACACTACAGACGAGAAGGCCATGAGCGCATATGACAAGCAGGCATTATCACAGGCCGGATTAGCCAGGGAAGACTTCAAGATCGCATCCATGCCCGAAGTGAGCGCAAAGGGCAGCACAAGGCCTCTTATCGTTCCGGCAAAAGACCTAAAGTGCCATATGGACGGCAGCGACCTTAAGGTAGACTTCTCGCTGCCTACCGGCTCTTACGCCACCATACTGCTACTGGAAATAACAAAAGCCGTATGATGCGGCAATACGGCCGATGCCAAAATCTGCCCGGCAAGGCTAAAATGCAATAGATGCCTGCTGATCAAGAAACGCCGCCAAATCAATAATATGCCATTGGCAAGCAAGGATCAGGGCGCATCTAATCCGGCAAGAAGAAATCAAGCAAAAAACATAGAAGCACTGTGCGTATGTTCAAGGCGTTGATGCCCTCAACTGGCCTAAACTACGTCTTCATGCTGTTTATTCCTAGCCTTATCATGCTGGTCTATTCCAACGAACAACCGGCTGCCAAGCAGCAAAGCGGATAAAATACCGGCAAACAAATCGCCGGGATAGGGAGTTTCATGCTGATATCGGAGCATTTTGAACCCTAAAGGCCCGAAGGCCACCAGATCTCGAGTTTCGCCATTGCTTCTGGCGCGATACCGGATTCTGCCATCCCGGCGCATAGCGATTATAAATCTGAAATATTATAAATGGATTGCAGACGCCTTGGCTGCTTGCGTATTGCTACGGGCCCTCCATCTTGAGCGAAAGATCCTCGAAAAACCTCTCCCCGCTCTCTATGTCCCCTGCCTTTATTATTACCGTATCCCCATCCCCTGCCCCTATCACGTCCTTGACGAAATCGGACTCGTGTGCTGCTATGTCGTCGGGACCAAACACGTTCGGGTAGCTTCCCAGCCTCACGACTTCATCAACCGCATTGCCGCGCTTACCCTCAAGCTTGGCGGCGAAGACGCGTCCCCCGCTCCTTATGGCAGCGCTTATGGCAAGTTCCCCAGTATCCACAAAAGCTCCGGTCACATCAAATACCGCGAACCTGCGCCTAGACTGCGCCCTGGCACGGTACGTTCCTCCTGTCTTATCGAAACTTTGTATCAATATGCCGCATCCTACCAGAAACGCCACTGCAAGGTAATACGGTTCTATGGCCTCGCCAAGCAGAACATACGCAAACAGTATGGTTATGAATGGGGAGAGGAAGTATATGTTGGTTACAATCGTAGTCTTCAGGGTTCGCAGCGCGCCGTAGTACATGAAGCCAATGATAACGTTGTATAATATGCCTACGTATAGGGCTGGCATCATGCTGCCTATTGTAATTGCGCGAAGCTGAAACCCCCCGTATGCGAAGAGAGCCGCAAAGAGCAGGAAGTTTGCAAGGTTGAATATGAACATCGAGCTCTCCATGTCGTATGCGTACTTCTTTACAAGCACTGCAGCAAAAGCTCCTGAAAATGCCACCCCTACAAGCAAGGCCACTATGGCGGGGTCCGAGCCTGCGAATATGTTCAGAGTCCCTGCGCTAAGCGCTATGCAAAGGCCAATGCAGCCAAGCGACAGCGCAGCAATCTGGTACCTGCTTACCCTTTCCCTGAGCACTATGGGCAGGAAGGCCAGCATTAGCAGCGGGTAGGTTCTGTACACCACCGTTGCCAGGGATGCAGTCACAAAGCGCTCAGCATATGCCATTCCAAGCTCAAGCGTGGCATAGTTTAGCAGCCCTATGGCTGCTATTATGCCAAGATCCTTCCAGCTGCCAAGGTAGCTTGCAAGCCTGCGCCACTTTCCCCTTGCAAGCACAAACACCAGCGATGCAGGCACGGATATGGCATAGGTTACGAACAGGAACTCGTAAATACCCATGCTCGATGCATAGTCCAGCGCTATGGGTAGCAGTGCGCCAAGGACCAGCGCAAAAAACAGGTAAGCGTAAGCAGCGCTCTTTATTCCCATAATCCGTCTTCGCTCTCAAAACATTTAAATAGTTAAGAAAAACAACACTTTTAGCGAACAAGTCTGTTCATGTGGTAAGGTCTTTGGCTGATCACGAATACGAATTCGAGAGCGAATTCAACAGCAGCTACGGCGCGGTGACCCGCCGGATGATGAGGATGCTGTCTGAGAATTCGAGGGTATCTATATCCGAGATGTCCAAGGCTCTTGGGCTGTCAAGGATAACTGTGAGGAAGAGGATGGGGGCAATGGAGAAAGAGTTCGGCATACACTACACCATCGAGTTCGACGAGTCCGTGCTAAAACTATCCAGCCAGCACCTTATAGCCGTAAAATTCAACTCAAAGCCCGACCTTGACGCCATATCCAGGCTGCTTGCAAAATCATACATACCGCAGCTTGCAGTCCACATGAAGGGCAGCTACGACATGCTGATATACGCGGCATCTACATCAAGAAGGGATTATGCCCACTGGGACAAGACAATGCAGATACTTCTGTCAGACTACGGTGTGGATTGGAGGCCGTCCGAGGTAGTTCACAAGCAGCTTGGCTTTTTCCCGCTGCGCAGCGAGCTTGTGGGCAGGACGGATGCGCCTGAAGACTACAAGCGCATAATGCTCATGCTGCATGGCAATGCAAGGATGCCTTTTAGGCACATATCAAAGCGCCTTGGCATGCACTTCAACACTGTGGCATACAACTTCAACAAGTTGGTCGAGAGCGGGTACATAAAGAGGTTCACAATAACTGCCAGGGTTCCAAAGGGGGTGTCACTCATGTCATTCTTCTCGAAATACAGGCCAAAGGCTGGATACGAGGCATGCTCAGCAGCTGCGAGGAAGGCTTTCATGAGCGACGATCGGGATTCACTTGTGAGCAGATACCTCATCTGCGCTCCACTGATAGGCAGCTACGATTTCTTCACCCTTGGCGCATTCGACAGCTTCGAGACGGCATACAAAAGGGACGTGATGTACCACAGGCATCTATTCGAGAATCAGGGCGTGCGGCTAATCTACGGGGATGTGGAAAGCGTACTGCTGGGCAGCCTCCCCATAAGGAGCATGGATATCGCGCGGGAGTACAACAAACTGACCTGGGAGCCAAGCCTAAGCTAGGCTCCATGAGCTGCCGTGCACGGCGCAAATCCCTAAGCGCGCTGCTAAGTAATATATAGCTAAGTGGGCATTATAGAGTCGTTGATCCGATGCAGGAACTGGTTAGGAAATCCACTATAAGGCTCTTCGTAGTCGTGATCTTCGTCTTCCTCACAATATCCGGGATCGGCTTCTCCCTCTATCTCATCTACTTCGGCGCGCACAGCGCTTCAATGTACGCAATAGCCGCCACATTCCTGGTACTATCCGCGGTGTCGGGCTTCTTTAACGTGTTCACGGCCTACTCGTACTACAGGTCGGCATTCTACGACGAATATCTTGCAAAGGTCACTGCGTCAACGCGCCCTATGTCAAGGTACCCCACTGTGGCAATAGCTATGCCTGTATACAACGAGGATGTCGATTCGGTGGAGCGCAACATGCTCAGGCTCAAGACCGTCAATTATCCAAAGGAGAGGCTCACGTTCTACCTTCTCGATGACTCCACCAATGCGGCTACCAGGCGGGAGCTGCGGCGCTTTGCAAAGGCCAGCGGCATATCATACCTTCACAGGAGCGACAGGAAGGGATTCAAGGCAGGCGCCCTTAACAACATGCTATCCCGCTCCAAGGAGGACTTCATAGCCATATTCGACTACGACGAGTACCTCACCAACCAGGACTTTTTAATGGATACGCTTCCGTATTTTGGCGACAAGGACCTCTCGTATATACAGACAGAGAAAAGATACTTCAAGGGAACATTCTTCTCGGATACCGTTGACCTGTTTGACGCGTTCTTCTTCAAGTTCATACAGCCGTCAAGGGCCCTGAACAATACTGCCATATTCGCAGGGTCGTGCGGGATAATAAGGCACGCTGCCCTGGACAGGATAGGGGGCTTCCCCGAGTACATCATAGAGGATACATTCTTCAGCTACGAATCCGACCTGCACAACTTCAAGAGCCTCTATCTTCCAAAGGTCTATGCATACGGGAAACCCATACTCACATTCACGGAGCTTGTTAAGCAGCAGTGGAGGTACAACTACGGGGACACGCAGTTTCTAATGTACTTCTTCAGGAGGTCTATTAGCGGCAACGGCAATAGCAAGAAGCAGTCGCTGCTCTCCACCATAGACTACATAACGCACGGATTTGGCTTAAACTACGTTTCCATAATGCTTATACTATTCACCCTGGTATCGGTGTTCGTCATATTCGAGGCTCACGTGCCATCCAGCATCACCATACAGCAGCTGATCCAGGCGCAGTACATAGCGACTACGATAGAAATACTTGGCATAAGCACATTCGTTGTGTCCATAATAGCTCCGGTGGTGCTCACCAAAATGCACTTCAAGTCCATACGCAAGGGCTTCATGGTCTTTTTGCTTAACTTCTCCCTCTCTTTCATACGCACAAGGGCTGCCATAGCTGCATCTCTTGGCACAGGCCCATCGTTTAGCTGGTCCAGGGGCGGAGCCATACAGGGCAGCGGCAAGACCATGAAGACTCTAAGGAGGGCTTTCTCGGAGACGGCGTTCTCATCAGTGCTGTTCATGCTCGGGGCGCTCGCCTTTATAATCAATAACATATATGGGGCTGCATGGCTCATATGGTATGCCGCCCTCTACCTGTCAACATTCATATTCTTCTACAAGTACGGCTAGACTATTGCAGGCGCGGTTCAAATGATATACTTCAACAAGTTCGAGACTCCTAAGGGCATAATGCTAGCCATGTGCGATGAGGACCTGATGGGCAGGCTTCTCAGGGAGGGCAAGGTCGAGATAAACCTGAGGGACTACGGCGGATTCTACAAGGGCGACCTTATAAGCGAAGAGGAGGCCGCAAGGCGCATAAACGGAAGGGTATACTCTGCCAATGTGGTGGGCAACAAGTCAGTAGGGGTACTGGTAAAAAAAGGCATAATAAAGGATGGGGAGGCCAAGACTGTTGACGGCATAATGTACGTGCATCTGTTCAAGGTTGACAAGTAGCATCCTATCCTTATGGGGTTCCGGGCCAGGCGCAGATGCCGCTCAGCTGCCTTCCCTTAGTTTTATTATCGCAGCTGCTATGTCCCCCCCTGTCTCCTCAAGCGCCTTCCTTGCTCTATCAGGATCCTTAACCCCAGACTGCTCGGCAACCATGCTCACGTCGTCATCGCTTATATCGGCCTTGGCCTTAGCCTTCTCAACCTCCCTTATGCTGCCTGCCACCTGGAAGCTCCTGCTTCCCTGCGCATCTATGGCCGTGACCTGTGGGCTGTCGATTATTATGTCCATGTCTGTGCCTTCTATGATGACTCTTTGGGCATCTATCTCAGTGCTCCTAATTCCCATGCTCTCCATCATCCTCTTCAGCTGCCTTGGGTCTACATTTGGCATCATGCAATCATCAGTTAGATAGCTCCATGAAGGTTTATAAGTCTCCCAGCCCACTTCCAGTCCACCTAGCAATATGGGCATGCGCGAATCCAGCTGCTTCAAGGCATGTCAACAATTGACGAAATCGGCTTCCGTCGAAGTTGTTCGTCTTGAGAAGAAGCAGCATACTGCAACTGACGAAGATTTTGGCCTGTTTGTGTTCCACAACCCAAGCAGGCAGTAAGGGTTTAAATACCTTTCTTTTGCACTATAAACTACAAAATGTTGAAGTGTGGTCGAATGAAAACCATAAACGCAAAGAGAATAGCCGCTGTCGCGGCGAGTTTGCTGATGGGCCTTGCATTTGCAGGCACCGGAGGCGTAACCTGGAGTAATATCCCTATAATAAATAATCAGGGACAACCAGTAGTGCAGATAGTAGTTGGATCCACGGCGCAGCCTAGCGACGGTGTCGTTGCAGCTAACATCGCTGCAGTGATCGGGAACCTGGCGTTCACAAGCCAGAACGTTACCGCAACGCCGTCAGGCCTGAGCAACGTAAAGTGCGTTGTTACTACGCCTTCGTGCACCCTCTCAAACCAGCAGGTACGGTTCGGGGTAAAGGGATACGCAGGGCCAAGCGGATCGTACACTTTCTCTGCGCTGATCGGCTCAGTGCTCAACCAGGGCGTACAGCTCGGATCGCCTCAGAGCACCAAGACCGTTACAGGCAACACTGCATACTCCTATCTAAGGCAGTATCCGGTTCCGCTGCAGATCTCTCCTGTTGCAAGCCCGTACTCGGTACTGGGCAGCGTTAACACAAACGCAACTGCATATGGCAGCAACTCAGGAGGCTTGACATTCTCAAGCTTCAGCAACGGCACCAGGGACAACCTGCTTGAGGTAACCTCATCGCAGCTCCCTGCTCTTGCAAGCAACTGGGGCGCAAACAGCGAGAGCGAGTATCTGTGGCTCACAGGATTCCCTGTATATGACCAGGCAACTGGAAGCTCCATAGCTCCGGGATTCTCTGTACTAAGCGCAGGAGGCGCATACCAGGTGACCTTTGCAAAGCCAATACAGGAGCCTTATATAAAGAGCGGCAACTCGATAAATAACGCCGCCATAGAGTTCCTTGGCAAGAACTGGACAATACTGAACTACACCGAGCCAGGCCCTACTTCAGTTACTACCACAACTGCAGTAAATGGCGGAAAGCTCGAGCTTGGCGCAACACTCACGCCTAACCAGACTGTATATGTGGGCCACAACGTGTCAAGCGGAGGGTTCACAGTGCAGCTTGAGGACTTGGGTCAGCCAAACAATGCAGGAAGCTCGCCTGCTGCAGTAGACGTGTTCTACAACGGCACGCTTACGAACACAACGCAGCTTGATGAGTTCTCCACGACAAAGTTCCAGGTCAGCGGCCACTCATTGTACGTGCAGGTTGGCAGCACCTTCGCAGGTCTGTATGCATACCAGAAGTGGGCAAAGATGAAGCTCTACTCCGGCGTGTTCAACATAACCGACTCGCAGCCGCTCAACAAGACAAATGCAAACGGCTGGACAGCGTACCTGCTGTGGACCAACGGCACTGCAACTTCAGGCTCAACCAACAAGGCAAACGAGTTGCAGGGCATAGTAGTGGTAAACCAGACCCCTGTAAACCTAAGGCCTGGAGGGAGCTACAGCTTCGTAACACCTAACATGACTGCCTGGAAGGTCAACTTCGTAGGCGACACGCTGGGCACGAACTACGATCCTGTGCAGTTCACCACGCAGTCTGTATCTTCAGGAGGCGTGCAGGCGTACCAGAATCTTGGTACACAGGCAACAGGGATTGGCTACACAATAGACAACATAAGCAACCAACCTGCGCAGCTACTTACT